>CAZDUL010000001.1:0-4652 GCA_964508635.1 uncultured Allobosea sp.
AACGTCGCACCCCCCGTCTCGGCCAAAACCTTCGTGATCGCAGCCGTCAGCGACGTCTTCCCATGGTCAACGTGACCAATCGTCCCGATGTTGCAATGCGGCTTCGTCCGCTCAAACTTTTCCTTGGCCATCGCTCAAGTCCTTGAGTTCACGCTGGGTTGGGGTTGACGTGGGGTTGCGTCACCTGACGGGTGGGCTGAAGATCCGTGGCGACGTTCTCGGTCGCGCGGGCCCGCGCGGAAAGCGGCGTCGCACTAAGTGATTTTGCGAAACCGCGCAAGAGGAAGGGGCCGGGGGATCAGTCGGCCTTGCGCCGGCGACCCGTGGCCATGCCGCACGCGCTAGAGACGCGCGATCCGCACCAGCGTGTAGACACCAAAGGCGCCGACGCCTTCGGGCTTCAGCATCATCGCGCGCGGCTTGCCGCTCGCCCAGTCCTCGATGCGCTCGATGGCGAAGTCGGGGCGCAGTCCGGCCTTGGCGATCAGAGGGGCGATCCACTGCTCGAACCGCGCCAACCACGGTCGCCGCGAGCGGAAATGGCTGACGATGATGATCTGTCCGCCGGGCCTGAGCATCCGCCAGCAATTGTCGAGCGCCGTCTCCGGACGCGCGACGAGCGTCAGCACGAAGGGCAGGACAATGGCATGATAGCTCGAATCGGGATGGGCAAGGTCATGGATATCGCCCGCCTCGAGCGACACCACGTGCTCGAGCCGCCCCTGCGCCACGCGCTCGCGGGCCCGCATCAGCATGTCCGGAGACAGGTCGATCCCGGTCACGCGCGTGTGCGGCGCGTAAAGCGGCAGGATCAGCCCTGTCCCGACGCCGATCTCGGCGATGTGACCGCCGACGCCCGCGACGGCGTTCGCCGCTTCTGCCGCGGCTGCATGGGCCGGGCGGAAAATGGGGCCGCACAACCCGTCATAGACCCGCGCCCAGCGGCGATAGGCCCTCCGCACGACATCGTCGGGAAGGTCGTGGACGAGAGCGTTGATCGGCTCGGCCATGGTTCTCGCGCTCCGGCAGGGCGCGACACAAGACCACGCCTCGGCAGGCTCGAAACCGATTTCCGTGACGCCTTCGTGACAAGCCACGGGTCGACGCCGGTTCGACCTTGGGCAAATCCCGACCCCGCCGTCATCAAACCGTGACGCAAATCGGACAGTGCGGCCAATGGCGAGATCTGAACGCTCTTCCGCACCTCGCCAACAGGAGCGATCGCCATGAGCGAAGGCACTCGTTACCGCACGCTGTTCCTTTCCGATGTGCATCTCGGCACACGATCCTGCCAGGCGCAGGCGCTGCTCGACTTCCTGCGCGAGCACGATGCCGAGACGATCTACCTGATCGGCGACATCATCGACGGCTGGGCGCTCAAGGGCGGCTGGTACTGGCCGCAGACCCACAATGATGTCGTGCAGAAGCTGTTGCGCAAGGGCCGCAAGGGCGCGCGCATCGTCTATCTGCCGGGCAATCACGACGAGTTCCTGCGCGAGTATTATGGCACGCATTTCGGCGGCATCGAGGTGCAGGAAACCGCCATCCACGAGACCGCGGACGGACGGCGCTACCTGGTCCTGCACGGCGACCAGTTCGATTTCGTCATTCGCCACGCCCGCTGGCTCGCCCATCTCGGCGATGTCGCATATGACGCCGCAATCGTGCTGAACCGGCTGGCGAGCGCGGTGCGGCGCCGGCTCGGCCTGCCCTACTGGTCGCTGTCGGCTTGGGCGAAGCTGAAGGTCAAGAACGCCGTCAACGTCATCTCCCGGTTCGAGGACGCACTGATCAAGGAGGCCGCGCGCGTCGAAGCGCAGGGCGTGATCTGTGGACACATCCACCACGCCGTCTCGCGACAGATGGATGGCGTGCACTATCTCAACACCGGCGACTGGGTTGAAAGCTGCACGGCGATCGTGGAGCACCATGATGGCCGCCTGGAGATCATTCCGTGGATGACCCGTCTGGAAGAGCAGCGACAAAGGGCCAGGCGCGATGCGCAGGTGGCGAAGCTGTTTCACGCTTCCAAACCGGCGCGGATCCCGGAACAGCTGCCGAAGGCGACGCCCGCACGGGAGATCGCGGCGCGGGCCGGCGGCGTGCCGACAGGCACCGAGGCAACGTCGCTTTCGCCCACCGGGCCGCACTGAATCGAACCGACCTCGATGCCCTCGCTTTCGATCCGGTGGGGCGTGAAGCACCCGGCCCGGGGATCGAACCGTCCGTCTTGCCCGACTTCTCGCTGGACCCGGCCCTGATGCGCATCCTCATCGCCACCGATGCCTGGCGCCCGCAGATCAACGGCGTGGTCAAGACGCTGGAGCGGCTTGCCGCCGAACTCGAGCGGCGCGGTCTCGACATCGACATCATCCACCCTGGCCTGTTCCGAAGCGTGCCATTGCCGGGTTACCCCGAAATCCGGTTGGCGCTGGCGAGCGCCAGGGCCTTGCGACAGCGAATCAGCGAGATGCGCCCCCACCATGTGCATATCGCCACCGAAGGGCCGATCGGCTGGGCGACGAGACGCGCCTGCCTCGATCTCGGCCTGCCCTTCACCACGAGCTACCACACACGGTTTCCCGAGTATCTGCGCGAGCGCCTGCCGGTGCCCCTCGCCTGGACCTATGCCGTGCTGCGGCGCTTCCACAATGCCGGCCAGGGCACGCTGGTAGCCACCGAGAGCATCGAGCGGGAGCTGAAGGCGCGGGGCTTCGCCAACCTGATGCGCTGGGGCCGCGGTGTCGATCTGGCGCGTTTCCGCCCCGATGCGCAACCGCCCTTCCCCATCACCTGGCCGCGTCCGATTTTTCTCACGGTCGGGCGTCTGGCGCCCGAGAAGAACCTCGACGCATTCCTCGGCCTCAACCTGCCCGGCACGAAGGTCGTGGTCGGCGACGGCCCTCTCGCCAACACGCTGATGGATCGTTATCGGCAAGCCGTGTTCCTCGGTGCGCGCAGCCATGACGAGTTGGCCGGGCTTTATGCCCAGGCCGACGTGTTCGTCTTTCCCAGCCGCACTGACACCTTCGGCCTTGTTCTGATCGAAGCACTCGCCTGCGGCCTGCCTGTCGCGGCGTATCCGGTCGCCGGCCCCAACGATGTGATCGGATCATCCGGCGTCGGCGTGCTCGGCGAGGATCTGCAGGCGGCCGCCCTGGCGGCGCTGCGAATCGACCGTGAGGCGTGCCGGCGTCACGCGCTCGCCTTCACCTGGGAGCGGTCGGCCGACCAGTTTTATGCGGCCGCGCGTCGGGCCAACCACGCGCTCGCGATGGCGACCCCCCCGGAGGATCCGTCCGGACCGGCGCCACAGCCCGCGTGAGCCGATATCCGGCTCATATCGGCGCCGCTATGCTGCCGGCGAAGGGCCGGTCTGTAGCGTTCCTGCAGGCACTTTTCGCTTGTCAGCTGCGGCTCGGATCGCTAAACGCCGCTCTCGCCGATGAGGCAAGATGGCGTGTCCCTGCTGGGGGATCGTCTAACGGTAGGACCCCAGACTCTGACTCTGGTTGTCTAGGTTCGAATCCTAGTCCCCCAGCCACATTTCCAATTTCATCAATTATCTCAATAACTTGCAGCAGCCCCTTGGGCCGCTGGCGATCAGCGGGCACGCGACCGGTGCACAAACTGGGTCACGGGCTCGAACGATGGCTCCTGTTTCTTTCGTCGAGAAGCGCGGTCGCCGCTGGCGGTTCCGCACGCGGCTGCCCGCGCCGCTGTCCGCACGGCTGGGCAGCCGCTTCCTTGTCGCTTCCCTGCGACCCGGCGACAATGCCGAGGCGGTTCGCCGCGCACGCGCCCTGAAGAGCCGCGTGGCGCGAATGACGATGGACGTGCCTCCCACCTTGGCGCCGGACGAAGCGCGCCGGCGCGTGCGCGCCTTCGTCGACGCCTGTCACGCGACAGGAGAAACTGCCCCCTGAAGTCACGGGAAACTGACCCCCTTGGAGATCGAGGAGGTCGCGACGCTTGAGAATGTTCAAAGTCCGCTGCGATTGGAGGCTCCGCGGGGGAACGAGATGAAGACGCCGGACGATGTGACCGCCATGGTTCGGCTGAAGGCTCTTGTATGGGGGTTGAAGCGGACAGCGGCGCAGCTTCGCTGCTCGCGGAACACAGTGAGGCGTGGCTGCGCTGCGGCTGCCTTTGCGCATTCTATGCCGAGCGAGTCATTCCCCGCGTGGGCGAGGAACACGGCAACACGCGCGCCACCATCACGCTCGGCGACCTGCAGGTGATCGTGCGACGTGACTGGCGGGACGCGGAAACCGGCGCGCGCGAGGACATGCCTTGGGTGTTAACCGGATACAGGCTGAACGGGGATGGCGGCCGGCCCGCCCTGGCGGCTCCATCGGGCAGCGTGAGGCCCGCGGAGGCGAACTCCCCGCAGGCACCGGCCTCGATGGCCATAGACGAAACCGTCGCACCGCGCCAGCCCGCCGACCTGATGGCGGGCCATCCCCGCGTGGGCCGGGAACACGCCTCGAGCGTCAGCCAGCGCCCGGTTTCGTCCGGGTCATCCCCGCGTGGGCGGGGAACACACCACATCGGAGCCCCTGACGCCGTGATGCCGCGGGCCATCCCCGCGTGGGCGGGGAACACGACCTCGGGCAGCCTCTGTTGCGTAATCCGAACGGGCCATCCCCCCC
>CAZDUL010000002.1:0-5769 GCA_964508635.1 uncultured Allobosea sp.
CGGCGCGCGCCGCCGGCCCATGGCCGACAACCGGGGCGGGATCGGTCTGGCCGCGCGCGAAGCAGTGAGCGGCACGAGTCGTGGCAGCCGCCTTGCCGGGCTGGTGCAGGAGGACGGTCGGCAGGCCGGCGGGGTCCGGCAAGCGAGGGCGGATGAACACGCCCGCCGGATCCTGATCGAGCGACTGGTTGACGGGGTTGTAGATCCGGGGCGTGTTGATACCGGTCTGGCCGGACTGCATCTGCACCTGCGGCCAGTGGATTCCCGGCTCGTAGTCCGTGAACAATCGCGCGAGCACCTGCCCCGTGATACGCCAGTCGAGCGCGAGGTGATAGCTTGCGAAGGCCTGCAGCATCGCGCGCATCCGGAAGTTGATCCAGCCGGTCGCGATCAGGGAGCGCATGCAGGCATCGACGAAGGGAAAACCGGTGGTCCCGGACGCCCAGGCCAGCAGAATGGGATCGTCCGGCGCCGTCGTGAGCCGGGCCGCTTCGAAGGCCGGATGCTGCGCGCGCCACTCGATCTCGGGCTCGGCCTCGAGCTTCTGGATGAAGTGGCAATGCCAGTGGAGCCGTGCAATCAGCGCATCGATGGCCTTCAGCGGAATGGCCCTCTCCTCCCAGGGCAGGGCGCAAGCCGCCGCACGCTCGCGATAACAGCGCTGTATCACCTCGCGCATGGACAGCGTGCCCACGGCGAGGTGCGCCGAAAGCCGCGAGCACGACTCGGGCGCGGTGAGCGGGCTCGACATCTCGCGCTGGTAGCCGCGGCCACGCCCCGCGAAGAAGCTGTCCAGCAGGGAAAGCGCCGCCTCCCGGCCTGGGGGCTGCACCGTCACGAGGCCATCATCGGCAAGCCCGAGATCGGAAGCGGTCGGCAATGGCGCGCTTGCCGCCCCCGCCCAGCGGATCGATTCCGGCAGGGTCGCAACCGGCTTCGCCATCTCGGCCTCGAAGAAGGCGGCCCAGCGATCACGATCGATGCCGCCGCGACGGACGCCGAACTGGCGGATCTCGTGGAACGGCAATCCCCGCTCGCGACAGAAGGCGCGCACGCGCCTGTCACGTGCGAAGGTCCAGCCATTGCCGGTCTCCTCATGCGCCCAGAGCGCCGCGACGGGATGCTCCCGGCAGAGCGCGTCCAGAACCGACACCACATCGCCGCACCGAACCAGGAGCCGCCCTCCCCGCGCCGCGAGCTGCTGGGACAGGTCAGCGATGGCACCGCAAACGAACCGCCACTGACGCGCCGAGGTGTCCGGCAGGGCCCAGTAGTCCGGCTCGACCACGTAGAGCGCGAGAACGGGGCCCTGCGCGGCCGCGGCGGCGAGCGGCGCGTGGTCGTGCGTCCGAAGATCGCGCTTGAACCACACCACCTGAACCATCGACCCGCAACCTCCGTAAGTGAATCAACAGCCTCGCAACGCGATTCAAAAGGCCACCCCAGATGACTGATATCACGATCATTGTCGGCGCCACCGGCGGCGTCGGCCAGGCCCTTGCGCGGCGCGTCGTCGCGGCCGGTCGCCCGGCACATCTCGTCGCGCGCAACCCCGATCGACTCGGCGCGCTCGCGGCCGAACTCAAGGCCAGCCATGCCGTCGCCGACGTTCTGGACGCCGATGCGCTGAAGGCGGCGATCGAGGCGGCAGGGCAGCCGGTGGCCGGGCTCGCCTATTGCGTCGGCACGATCAACCTGAAGCCGTTCAGCCGGCTGGGCGACAGCGACTTCGAGACCGATTTCAGGCTTAACGCGGTGGGAGCGGCGCGCTCGGTGCAGGCGGCCCTGCCAGGACTGAAGGCGGCTGCAGGAACGCCGGGCGTGCTCTTTTTCTCCACCGTGGCCGTGGCACAGGGGTTCACCGCTCATGCCTCCGTGGCCATGGCGAAAGGCGCCGTCGAGGGGCTGACACTGGCGCTTGCGGCGGAGCTTGCGCCGAAGGTGCGCGTGAATGCGATTGCGCCCTCGCTGACGCGCACGCCGCTCGCAAGGGCGCTGACCTCCAGCGAGCAGATGGCGAACGCCATCGCCCAGATGCACGCAATCCCGCGTCTTGGCGAGCCGGACGACATAGCCGCGATCGGAGCCTTCCTGCTGTCGCCGGAGGCGAGCTGGATCACCGGCCAGATCATCGGCGTCGATGGCGGCCGCTCCACCTTGCGCACCAGGGGCTGAGCAGCCGATGGCGAAGATGCGCCGCAAGGGCGACTTGCCGCAGAAGACGTGCCAAGCCTGCGGGCGACCCTTCGCGTGGCGCAAGAAGTGGGAGCGCGTCTGGGACGAGGTGAAGACCTGCTCGGATCGCTGCAAGGACGACCTGCGCAGGAAGAACCGCGACCGCCGGCAGGAGGCTGGCGCATGACGACCTTGCGTCTTGTCCTTGGCGATCAGTTGACCCGCGACATTGCAGCGCTGCGCGGCCTCGACCCCAAACGGGACGTCGTGCTGATGGTGGAAGCCTCCGACGAAACCACCTACGTTCCGCATCACAAGCAGAAGATCGTGCTGATCCTGTCGGCGATGCGCCACTTCGCGCAGGCGCTGCGCGCCGAGGGCATCCGGGTCGATTACGTCCACCTCGACGATCCCTCCAACACCGGCTCCTTTACGGGCGAGGTGCGACGGGCCGCCGCCCGTCATGGCGCGCGCGCCATCGTCGCCACGGAGCCGGGCGAATGGCGTGTTCTCGAGGCCATGCGCCGCTGGAGCGAGGCGACAGGTCTGCCGGTGGACATCCGCGACGACGACCGCTTCTTCGCCAGCCGGCAGCGCTTCGCCCGTTGGGCGGAGGGGCGCAAGGCGTTGCGCATGGAGTTCTTCTATCGCGAGATGCGGCGCGAGACAGGTCTGCTCATGGACGGCGGGCAACCGGTCGGAGGCCGGTGGAACTTCGATCATGACAACCGCAAGAGCCTGCCAAGGGACGTGAAGCCGCCGCAGCGCCGGCGCTTCGCCCCGGACGCGATCACGCGCGAGGTGATCGACCTGGTGGGCCGTCGCTTCGCGAGCCATTTCGGCGATCTCGAGCCGTTCGGCTGGGCTGTGACGCGCACCGATGCACGCGCGGCGCTGGATCACTTCGTTGCCGACTGCCTGCCCTCCTTCGGCGACTATCAGGACGCCATGAAGCAGGGCGAGCCGTTTCTCTTCCACAGCGTCATCTCGCCCTATCTCAACATCGGGCTGCTGACGGCCCGGGAGGTGTGCGAGGCGGCGGAAGCGGCCTACACCGCGAGCCGGGCGCCGCTCAACGCGGTCGAGGGGTTCATCCGCCAGATCCTTGGCTGGCGCGAATATGTGCGCGGCCTCTACTGGGCCAAGATGCCGGTCTACGCACAGAGCAATGCCCTCGACGCCAAGCGGCCCCTGCCCGACTTCTACTGGACCGCCGAGACGCGCATGAACTGCCTGAAGCAGGCGATCAGCGAAATCCGACGCTCAGCCTATGGCCACCACATCCAGAGGCTGATGGTGACGGGCAACTTCGCGCTGCTTGCCGGCGTGCGGCCCGCCGAGATCGAGGCATGGTATCTTGCCGTGTACGCCGATGCCTTCGAATGGGTGGAACTGCCGAATGTCCACGGCATGGCGATCTTCGCCGATGGCGGGCTCATGGCGTCCAAGCCGTATGCAGCATCGGGCGCCTATATCGACCGGATGTCGGATTATTGTGGGTCGTGCAGCTACAACGTCAACGAGAAGGCTGGACCGAACGCCTGTCCGTTCAATGTGTTGTACTGGGATTTCCTCATCCGGAATCAATCGGTTCTCGAACCGATTCCGCGCATGGCGATGCCCTATCGCACGCTGGCGACATTCACCCCGGACAGACGTGCGCAGATCCGGCGGGAGGCGGAAGGCTTTCTCGACAGCCTCGCCGGCGGCGCATCCGATGCCGAGCCGGCGCAGAAGACCCTGCCGTTCTAGCTAGATTGTCTCGCATCACAACAACGTGTGTTTCGCCGCTTGCCCTCACATTGCACGTGCGCGCGCTCCAGTTTACGAGGGTGGAAGGGTCTGGGCTGAGGGTTGGGCCGCTTGAGCACGTTCGCTTTTCCGGAGCGAACCCGGCCAAGCGCAAGCTGGCCCGGGTGATACCAGCGGGGAGTTCAGCGCGTCCCTTGCAAGCCTGCGGCGGGCCGGATCGACGAAGGCATTGGTGACATCGGGCCGGACGTCGTGATCCGGTCAGCAAGTGAGGGCCTCATGGCGGGTGGTGTATTCTGGCGCGGTGTTGCAACGCTGGCGGTTGTGGCTGGCGGGGCACTCGGCTACTTCTACTACACCGGCAAGTCAGCACCCTACCCGCTTTCGGAAGTTCCGTTCCTGAAGCAGCGTGCCGCCGCGGTGACAGTGGACGCGCAGCCGGCTCAACAGACCGGCGCGCGGCCGGCAGGAGCTGGCGCTGCGGGACCTGGCGCTGCGGGACCCGCTGGCGGACGTCCCCCCGTTCCGGTTCTGGTCGGGAAGGCCGAGCGCAAGGACGTGCCGGTCAGGCTCGACGCGCTTGGCACCGTGCAGACCGTTGCATCCGTCACGCTGCGGGCAAGGGTCGAAAGCCAGATTCTCGAGGTCGCCTTCGAGGATGGCGCGTCGGTCAAGGCCGGCGACGTGTTGTTCCGGCTTGATTCCCGGCAGATCGAGGCGCAGATCCGGCAGGCCGAGGCCAACCTCGCCCGCGACAAGGCCCAGCTTGCCGCGAACGAGGCCGATCTCAAGCGTGCGCAGGAGCTTGCTCGCCGCGACTTCGCCTCAGAGCAGCGGCTCGATCAGGCCCGTGCGGTGGCGGAAGCCCAGCGCGCGGTGGTGCGCGCCACGGAAGCCAATATCGAGAACCTGAAGGTCCAGCTCGGTTTCTACACCATCACGGCGCCGATCTCGGGCCGCGTCGGCGTCGCCGGGCTCAAGGCCGGCAACATCGCCAAGACCGGCGACGGCTCGCCGCCGCTCGCCACGATCAACCAGACCAGCCCGATCTACGTCGCCTTTTCGGTGCCCCAGCGTTATCTGCTTGACCTGAAGAATGCCATCACCGACCCCGGTTCGCAGGTCGTCGCAACGCCGCAGGGGTTGACGCGCGAAGCGAAGGGCCGCGTGGCCGTCGTGGACAACGTCGTTGATGCCCAGACCGGCACCATCATGGCGCGCGCCATCTTCGAGAACGCCGACGAGCTGCTGTGGCCAGGCGCGTTGACCAATGTGCGGATCACCCTGCGCACGGAGCCCAACGTCGTGGTCGTGCCGCGGGAAGCCGTGCAGACCGGACAGAACGGAACATTCGTGTTCGTGATCGATGGCGAGAACGCGCGGGTCCGCCCGGTCACGGTCGCCCGCACGACGGAGAATGTCGCGGTGATCGAACGCGGGCTGGATGGCACGGAGACGGTGGTCACCGAAGGACACATGCTGCTCACCAACGGCGCACGGGTGTCGGTGCGCCAGCCTGGCGGCCGGCCCGGAGGCGGCCAGCGCCAGCCGGGCGCCCCATCGGCCCAGCAGCAGCGCCCGACGCAAGGCTGAACAACAGCACACGATCAACCCGGCTCATCCATCGACGAGGCCCCGATGTCGCTGCCCGAACTGTGCATCCGCCGCCCGGTGATGACGACGCTCCTCATGCTGTCGTTCGTGGTGTTCGGCTTCTTCGCCTTCCGGCAGTTGCCGGTCGCCGCGCTGCCGCGGGTGGATTTCCCGACCATCAATGTTTCGGTGCGCCTGCCGGGCGCCTCCCCGGAAACGATGGCGACCTCCGTTGCGGCGCCTCTGGAG
>CAZDUL010000003.1:0-5529 GCA_964508635.1 uncultured Allobosea sp.
CGCGACGCGGGCGCCGTTTTGCTCTTGAGCACGAAGGGTGCCCGCCTCGACTCGGCGCGCCAGGAGAAGATGCGCCGGCCCGTACGCGCGGTGATCGAGGTTCGGCGGCCGGCCCTGTCCGGTGCGGCCGCGCCGGGCGAGCGCGAGCGTAAGGCGGGCTTCGAGGCCTACATGCGCCGGGGCCAGACCCGCGCACTCCTCGCGGCGGAGGGCAGGCTGGAGGGCAAGCAGCTGGCGGCGGTCAACGGGGCCGATGGCGGCTTCGTCGCCCCGGCGGAGGTGGAGCGCGGCATCCTTGAGCGTCTGGCCGTGCTGTCGCCGATGCGGCAGATCGCAACCGTGCGCGCCGTCTCCTCCGGCAGCTATCGCCTTGCGGTGGCGACCACGGCCCCCGCGGTCGGCTGGGTGGCCGAGACGGCGGCACGGCCGCAGACCGACACGCCCGATCTCGCCCAGCTGAACTTCCCCGTCATGGAGCTCTACGCGCAACCGGCGGCGACGCAGGCGCTGCTCGACGATGCGGTCGTCGACATCGACGCCTGGGTGGCAGGCGAGGTGGAGACCGTGTTCGCCGAGCAGGAGAGCACCGCCTTCATCACCGGCAACGGCACGACGCAGCCGCTCGGGGTGCTGACCGCGCCGGTGGTGGCCGATGCGGGCTGGACATGGGGCCATATCGGCGTCCTCGACAGCGGCGCGGCCGGGGCCTTCCCGACGGCGAACCCGTCCGACGTGCTGGTCGATCTCGTCTACGCGCTGCGGGCCGGCTACCGCCAGAACGGCCGCTTCCTGATGAACCGCCGCACGCAGAGCGCGATCCGCAAGTTCAAGGACTCCACGGGGACCTATCTGTGGGCGCCTCCCGCCAGCCTCGGCCAGCCGGCGACGCTGATGAACTTCCCCGTGGTGGAGATGGAGGCGATGCCCGATATCGCCGCGGGCAGCGTCAGCATCCTGTTCGGCGATTTTCGCCGCGGCTATCTCATCGTCGATCGCATGGGCGTGCGCATCCTGCGTGATCCGTTCTCGGCCAAGCCCTTCGTGCTGTTCTACACCACCAAGCGCGTGGGCGGCGGCGTGCAGGACTTCGCCGCGATCAAGGGCCTGCGCTTCGCGGCCTAAGGCAGCCGCGCCAGAGCGCCGGCCGTCTCGGCGATCCAGACGCGGTGGGGGAAGAGCGGCGTCAGCGCGGTATAGCCGCCGCAGACGCGCCGCCCGCTGCTGGCCGAGGCCGCGCTGGACCAGCTGACGAGGCCGATCACCGCGCCGGATCCTTCCGACAGGACAGGTCCGCCGGAATCCCCGCGGCAGGCGCCGGCGCCGGACTTGAGCCCGAGGCCGCTTTCATCCACGGCCACCAGCACGCTGTTGGCCGAGGCGAAGGCGCCCGTGGAGACGAGCCTCGCCTGGCGCAGGATCCGCGCCGTGGCCGGCTTGCCCTCCTGGCCGAGCCCGAAGCCGGCGATCACGAGACCCTGCCCGACGCCAGGCGAGCCCCAGCCCCCGAGCGGGGCCGGCTTTGCTGCGGCGGGCAGGGCGGTTCTCAGGCGCAAAACCGCGAGATCGACGCCGGGCTGCGTCATCGGGGAGCGGTCGGCGCGGAAGCTGGGATGGGCGACCCGGTTCTCGACCGGGATCGTCACGCTCCGGCCCCGCGCATCGAGCGCCGTCACGCGGTAGCGCCCGCGCGACAGCACGCAGTGCGCCGCACTCAGCACCGTGCGCTCGTCGACGACCACGCCCGTGCAGAGCTGGCCGCGGCTGCTGTCGATCCTGACCGTGAAACGGCGGATGGGATCGTCCGGGCCGACACGGACGCCGCCGACGATGGCGTGGGCGGGGGCGGCGGGGAGCGCCGCTGCCATCGGCAGAGCGAGGAAGGCGGCGGCGCGGGCGGCCCCGGCAAGAGGGAGAAGCGTCATCCTGTCCGGACTGTCGCGGCTTGCCGGAGATTTGTCCAGCCGCGCTGTCTCAGCGCCAGGTCGCCGTCTCGCCCCATGCGGCGAGCGTGGCGTCGATCCAGCTGCGCTGGGGCCCGAGCTGCATGGCCTGGGTCAGGGCTCCGCAGCGGCGGCCGCTCGCGCCGGTCGACCAGCTGACGATGCCGGCAACGGCGTCGTCGCCCGAGAACACCGGCCCGCCTGAATCGCCCTGGCAGGCGCCCTGGCCCGGCCGGCCCTCGCTCCAGATCAGCAGACGCGACGGGCCGTAGGGTTCGATCACGCCAAGCCTCACCGAACGCCATTGGCCGGCGGTCATCGGCTCGCCCTCGCGGGCCAGCCCGAAGCCGGCAACCGTGACGGGCGCCGCCTCGCGGGGCAGGGCGGCGGTGAGCACGGCCGGGCGGAACCGCGCCGGCAGCGGCTGATCGAGCCGGATCACGGCGAGATCGATCGAGGGCTGGCGCTGGCGCACCGCGTCGGCGCGAAAGCCCGGATGCCGGCGGATCTCGGCCGGTTGGATCAGCACCGGCTCGCCGCGCTCGCGGAAATGCACCCGCACGCCGCGTCCCGCCGGCACGCAATGTGCGGCGGTGAGGATCGCGCGGGGGCTCGCCACCACCCCGGTGCAGATCGCGCCGCCCTCGCCCAGCACCATCACGGCAGACGCCTCGCCCGGGCCGCCCTCCAAGCCGCCGACGATGGCCCAAGCGGTCTCCGTCGAGGCGCTCAGACCGACCACCACCAGACCCAACCCGACGAAAGCTGCCTTGATGCGCACCATGCTGATCCTGCCGCCGGCCAGCGAGCCCGTCTCGCTGGGGGAGGCGAAGCTTTACCTCAGGCTCGATGGCACTGACGAGGACCCGCTGATCGCGACCCTCATCGCGGCCGCGCGCCATCTTGTCGAGGCGGCGAGCGGGCGAAGGCTGATCGGCCAGACCTGGCGGATCGTGCTCGACGCCTGGCCATGGCGGGCGGGGGACGGCCTGCGGCTGCCGTTGTCGCCGGTGATCGCCGTCACGGCGGCGCGTGTCATCGCGCACGATGGAACAGCCGTCATGGCGCCGCCGGGCGCTCTGGCGCTGGATGCCGCGGCGGACCCGCCCACCCTGCGCGCGCTCGGCCCTGCGCCGGCGCCGCCGCGTCCGCAAGCCGGGGTGGAAATCGATCTGCGCGCGGGTTTCGGCGAGACGCCCGAGCAGGTTCCCGCCCCGCTGCGCCAGGCGATCCTGAGGCTGGTCGGGCTGTGGTTCGACCGTCGCGGCGATGTGGCCGAGCCCGAACCGGCGCGGCTTCCGGCCGAGGTGGCGGCGCTGATCGCACCGCACCGGCGCGGGAGGCTGTGATGCGGGCTGCCCGGGAGACCTTTCCGCCGCCGCGCCGGCACCGCCGCCTCGTGCTGGAGGCGACGGTCGATACGCCCGATGATGCCGGCGGCTTCAGCCGCGCCCATGTTCCTGTCGCCACCGTGTGGGCGAGCCTCGTCTGGCTCGGCGGCGAGGAGCGCGACCGCGCCGACCGGCCCGAGCAGGCGTCGCGCTGGCGGGTTGGGCTGCGCTGGCGCGCCGGGGTCAGCGCAGGGATGCGGCTGCGCGACGGCCAACGCCTGTTGGAGATCACGGCCACCGGTGATCCCGACGGATCGCGCAAGCGACTGGTGTGCCTGTGCGAGGAGATCGGCCCATGATCGACGCCATCCTGGCGCTGCGCCGTGCGGTGCAGGCGCGGCTCGTCGCCGACGCGGCGCTGACGGGCCTGCTCGGCGGGCCGCACATCTATGAAGAGCCGCCGCGCGCCCTCGAAGGCCCCCATGTGGTGCATGGCGAGGCCGATATGCGAGACTGGTCGACGGGCTCCTCGCACGGGCTGCAGCACGCCTTCGAGCTGGTGGTCTGGGCGGCTCGACCCGGCGACGGCGCGTCCGCGCTCGCCATCGCGGCCCGGATCGGCGCGCTTCTGCACGAGGCGAGCCTCGCCCTGCCTGGGCAGACGCTGGTCAGTCTTCGCTTCGACGCCTGCGCGCTCAGGCGCGACGGCAAATCCGGCCGCACGCGCGCGACCCTGACCTTCCGCGCGCTCACCGAAACCGCCTGACCCCTTTACCCGAACCGCGAGGATGCTCCCATGCCCGCCCAGAAAGGCAAGGACCTGCTGCTGCGCGTGATGACCGCGCCGAACAGCTTCACCACCGTCGGCGGCCTTCGTGCCCGCCAGATCGCCTTCAACGCCGAGGCGATCGATGCCACCCACGCCGATTCGGCCGGCCGCTGGCGCGAACTGCTGGCCGGGGCCGGCGTGCGCCGCGCCTCGATCGCCGGCGCAGGCGTGTTCCGCGACGAGGCGTCCGATGCGCTGGTGCGCCAGATCTTCTTCGATGGCGACATCCGCGCCTGGCAGGTGGTGATCCCCGATTTC
This sequence comes from uncultured Allobosea sp., assembly GCA_964508635.1. Lineage (GTDB taxonomy): Bacteria > Pseudomonadota > Alphaproteobacteria > Rhizobiales > Beijerinckiaceae > Allobosea. The sequence continues at coordinate 4,359 of CAZDUL010000003.1, forward strand.
GGGCGTGTGGAAGGGCCGTTCCAGCTCTCGAGCCTCGAATATCGCGGCGAGCACGCCGGCGAGGTGACCTTCGATCTGGCGCTGGAATCGGCCGGCGCGCTGACCTTCACCGCGATCTGAGGGCACAGCGATGGTCAACCGCAGGCGGGGTAACGTTCCCTTCGTGATCGGCGACAGGCGGCTTGCCTTGCGCCTCACCCTCGGCGGTCTGGCGGAACTGGAGGACGCGCTCGCCGCCGGCGATCTCGTCGGGCTTGCCGAACGGCTGGCGAACGGACGGCTTGCGACGCGCGACCTGATCGCGGTGCTGCGCATCGGGCTGAAGGGCGCCGGCCATGATCTCGATGACCGCGCGATCGAGGCTCTCACCCTCGATGGCGGGCTGGAGCCGATCGTGGCGGCGGTCGCCGCCCTGTTCGCGGGCGCGTTCGGCGCGGCCGAGGAGGCGCAACCTGACGCGCAACCGGCCCGCCCTCCGCAGCCGCAGCCGCCGGGCCGTTGAGCGCGGCGACCGGTCCGGGGGGGAGCGCATTCCCCTGGGAGGCGGCGCTGCGCTTCGGCATCGGGCGGCTGCGGCTGCACCCGGAGGCGTTCTGGGCGCTCACGCCCGCCGAACTCGCCCTGCTGGCCGGCCCGGCGCGCGAGCCGGCACTCAGCCGCACCGAACTCGCCGCGCTGATGCGGCGGCTTTCCGACATCACGGGAGATGAAGCATGAGCCTCGATGACCCGGTCGGCGGTGACCTCGCCGCCACGCTCTCCGGCCAGACGACGCGGGTGCGCGAGCTCGATGCAGCGACGCAGCGCATGGGCCGCACCATCGCCAGTGCCTTCGCGCGCGGCGTCGTGGAAGGACGACGTTTCGAGGACGTGCTGCGCTCGGTGGCGCTCAGGCTCTCGCAGGGGTTGCTGTCACAATCGCTGACGCCGCTGGCGACCGGGCTGTCCGGCCTTCTGACACAGGGCTTCGGCGCGCTGATCGGCGGGCTCGCCGGCGGCGCGACGGGCCGCGTCATCCCGTTCGCGCAGGGCGGCGTGGTGGCCGCGCCGACCTTCTTCGGCTTCGGCGATGGCGAGCTTGGCGTGATGGGCGAGCGCGGCGCGGAGGCGATCCTGCCGCTTCGGCGCGGCCCGGATGGCCGGCTCGGCGTCTCGGCGGGCGGCATGGCCGG
>CAZDUL010000004.1:0-4910 GCA_964508635.1 uncultured Allobosea sp.
GGACCATGGCCTGCGGGTGACGGCCGCGCGGGAATGCGAGGCGGTTGCCGCAGACGCGGCGGCGCTCGGGCTCGAGGCCACGATCCTGCGTTGCGAAACGCCGCTGCCAGGCGCGGGCCTTCAGGAGCGGGCCCGCTGGGCCCGCTATGGGTTGCTGGTGGCGCAGGCGCAGGCCCGCAAAGCCGTCGCCCTCGTGACAGCTCACACCCTCGACGATCAGGCCGAAACGGTTCTCATGCGCCTGGGCGGCGGCAGCGGTCCCGGGGTGCTTGCTGCCATGCAGCCTGTCGGGGAAACGCTCGGCCTGGCGCATCATCGGCCTTGGCTTGGCGTCGCCAAGGCCCGTCTCGTCGCGACCTGCGAAACGCTGGGACTGACCTTCGTCCGCGATCCGTTCAACATGGACACGCGGTTTGCCCGCGCCTGGCAGCGGCGTTTCGCAACGCAGGATCGTGGCCTCGAGCCCGAGCGCCGCCGCGTCTGCGGCAACCGCCTCGCATTCCCGCGCGGCCGTCACCCGCAGGCCATGGTCCACCGTCGCGACATGCGGTTGCGGCGCGCCGACCGCGCGGGCCCAGCGCGCGACCAGATGCATCAGGGCGGTCGAGTCGGGTCCGCCGGACACCGCCAGCAGCAGGGGCCCATGGCGCGGCAAGACGGCGAAGAGCGCAAGCGCCTCGTCGAAAGAAAGCGGCGCTGAACCTTCGACAGGCATCATCCGTCGCAGCGGGCGCGGCGACGCTCCCGCTCGACGCCCTGAACGACGCTCGCTTTGGCCTGCGGATACCGCACGCGGACCTGCGCGAAGGTTGCGCAGGCCTGGTCGCGAGCGCCCAGCGCGTTCAACGACATGCCCAGCCTCAGCATCGCATCGGGCGCGACAGCGGATTGGCCGTGATCGGTCGTCACCTTCAGGAACTGCTCGGCCGCCTCGCGATGACGGCTGCGGCGGAAATAGCTTTCGCCGAGCTGGTAGATCGCGCTCGGAACCAGCCGGTCGCGCGGGAAGCTCTGCAGGAACTGTCGGAAACCCTGCTCGGCCTGCTCGAACTGGCGATCGTTCATGAGGGCGAGGGCCGCATCATAACTCTCGCGCGGGCTGACCGCCGTGGTGGCGGCGACGCTGGCGCCGCTGCGCGGGCCGCCGTTCGCCGCGCCCTGACCAGGCAAAAGCGGCGCCTGCGGCATGGGCCGCCCGCCGCCGAGATCGAGCGGCTGGCCGGGCTGGCCGGGCTGCATCTCCGGGTCGAAGGCGTCGCCCCGGCGCGGACGTGGCGTCGCCGGCTGGCCGGGGCTGGCGCTCGGTGCAGGCCGTCCGGCTGGTCCGGCTCCGCGCTCGTTCAGCCGAAACTCGACATCCTCCTGGAAGCGCCTCAGCTGTTCTGTGAGGCGACGGTTCTCGAACTGAAGCTGCTCGATCTGGCCAGACAGCTGGCGCAGCTGGTTCTCCAGCCGGCCGACCCTCACGGTCAGCTCGGCTGCGTCTTGCGCTCGCGCTGCCGGAACCGTCGCAGCCAGCAGCGCGAGCGCCAGTGCGCATTGCAACCTTCGCACCCGATCAGCCCTCATGCCGTGCCGAAGCCCCATTTCGATTGTCTGATGGTGCGGTTGCAAACAGATCATTGTGGCTGCGGCAAGTCAAAAGCGCCCCGCCGCGATGCTCGGCAGGGGCGAAGTCGCAACAGCGCTCAAGACAAGAAGAGGTCACGCCACATCAGGGCGTGACCTGCTGCCTGCCTCGATGCGGGCCTGATCCGCCGTTCACGCGCCCCCGCCCGCATCCAGCACGGTCACGCCGCGCCGGTTCTGCGACCAGCAGGAAATATCGTTGCAGACCGCGACGGGCCGCTCCTTGCCGTAAGAGACGGTGCGCATCCGGTTGGCGGCAACGCCGCGCGAAGCGAGGTAGTCGCGAACGGTCTGGGCCCGACGCGCGCCGAGCGAGAAATTGTATTCGCGCGTGCCGCGCTCATCGGCGTGCCCCTCGATGGTGAAGGTGTAGCGCGGATAGCGCGCCAGCCATTGCGCCTGCTTGTCGAGCGTGGCGATGGCGGTCGGCGTGAGGTCGCTCGAATCGGTTTCGAAGAACACCCGGTCGCCGACATTCACCACGAAATCCTGCGCGCTGCCCGGCGTCGCGGCTCCGCCTGCGCCGAAACCGCTCTGGTCGGCGCCGGGATTGTTGGCGCAGGCGCCGAGCGCGAGCGCGCCAGCCAGCACGACCGCGAATCGGGCGCCGCGAAGACCGGCGAAAAGGGACAGGGACATCGGGACCATCTCCGAAGACATCAGACGGGACAGGATGCGCGCCAGCCCATGCCGGCCCTGCATCCCCGAGGGATTGCTGAGGCGATCAATGTCCCGTCAACCTCAACAGGACCTTGCCAGATCAAGGCAAAATGGCGGCATCGGGGCATATGGTTAACACGAGGTTGTGAATCGGCCTCGCAAGGGCGCAACGCTGCTTGGCGCTGCCGCAGGCATCAGCGTCAGGCGCCGCGCATCTCGCTGAGAAGCGGAGACCAGGCCGGATCGGAGGCGAAGGCCGGCGTCGGCACCGGTTGCTCCACCCGGCCCGTGATGTCGACCATGTAGAGCTTGCCGCCGGACTGCCCGCCCGGATCGCGGAAGAACATGATGTATTGCCCGTTCGGGGCGAAGGTGGGGCTCTCGTTGTGGAAGCCTTCGGTCAGGATGCGCTCTCCGGAGCCGTCTGGACGCATCACGCCGATGGCGAAGCCGCCGCCCGTGCGCTTGGTAAAGGCGATCAGTTCGCCTGTCGGCGACCACACCGGCTGCGAGTAGGAGCCCTGCTGGAACGAGATGCGCGTCGCGCTGCCGCCGCCGGCCGGCATCACATACAGCTGTTGAGAGCCGCCGCGATCGCTTTCGAACACGATGCGCGAGCCATCCGGCGCATAGGACGGCGAGGTGTCGATCGCGCTGGTGTCGGTCAGCCGCGTGGTCGAGCGCGACGCAAGATTGATCGCGAACAGGTTGGCGTTTCCGCCCTGCTGGAGCGAGAACGCCACCGTCTGCCCGTTCGGCGAGAAGCGCGGGCTCGATGTCATGTCCGGGAAGTTGCCGACCACCTGACGGGCGCCGGTCTCGATGTTGAGCACATGCACGCGCGGCTGCTCGCCGATCCGTTGCGCCATGTAGGCGATGTCCTGCGATACGGGCGAATAGCGCGGGTTGACCACGCTCGTATCGCCGCTGGTCAGGTAGCGCACATTGGCGCCGTCCTGATCCATGATGGCAAGGCGCTTGCGGCGGTTCTCCTTGGGGCCGGATTCATCGACGAAAACCACCCGGGTGTCGAAGAAGCCGCCGAGCCCCGTCGCCTTGCTGTAGACCGCATCGGAGATGATGTGCGCCACCCGGCGCAGGTTGTTCGGATCGGTGAGATATTGCTGCGCGGCGCTTTGCTGGCCGGTGAGCACGTCCCACAGACGGAACTCGGCCCTGAGCCGCCCGCCGTCGCGCGCCACGCGGCCGACCACGAGCCCCTGCACGCCGGTCGCCTTCCAGGCGTCGAAATTGGGCAGGCCATCGAAGGCCGGGTTGCGCTCCGGATGCCGCTCGCGCGCCAGCGGCGCGAAGTAACCCGAGCGGCGAAGATTGGCGGTGATGATCCCCGAGACCCGCGGTCCCATGTCGCCTTCGCCGCCGAAATCGGCGATGGCGATCGGCATGGGCTGGAACGTGCCCTTCCTCAGGTCGATGACGAGCTGAGCGAATGCCGGGCTCGCGCCGAGCGCGGTGCAGGAACCGAGGCCGGCGAGCACGGCACGCCGCGTCGGGCGCGCGCTGCGCCGTTCAGCGAGGGACACCGGGGGCAGGGGTTGGCTGATAACCATGTCGCTCATCGGAACCTTCGAGGAGAGCCAGTCACGGGTATTCGGGTCTTACAGGACGTCGCGCGCATCGAAATTGACCACGACGGTGCGCCAGTCCTCATAGTAGGGAGCAAATTGGGCAGGGATGCGCAGGGGAGCGCATCGCCGCGTCGCGGTTAGCGCAGAGTCCGCCGCCACCCGGAACAGCGGATCGCTGGAGCTGTTGACCACGGTGGGCTGGCCCGCGAGTGAGCCGTCCTGGTTGAGCATCACGCGCACGGACGGCACGGGCGGGCGCTGCGACCCCTGCAGCGCGACCGGGATGTTCCAGCAGCGTTCGAGCTGTTCCTTGATGATGCCGACAAGCTGCGCCCGCATCGACGGGTTCAGCCGCTGCGCGTTGCCGCTTTGCGTGCCGAGCGAAGCCACGCGGTTGACTTCGCGTCCGCTCGATCCGCTCGACTGGCCCTGCTCCTTCGATTGCAGCAGCTTCGAGATGTCGTTCGGGTTGAAGCGGGCGGCCTGCTGGGCATCCCGGCGCGCCCTCGCTTCGGCCTCGGCCCTGGCGCGTGCCTCTGCCGCAGCCTTCGCCTCCGCAGCGGCCTTGGCGCGGGCAGCCGCCTCTGCTTGCGCGCGCGCCTCGGCCTCCGCCTTCTCGCGGGCTTCGGCTTCCGCCCTGGCCCTGGCCTCGGCCTCGGCTCGCGCTCTGGCCTTCGCTTCGGCTTCGGCGCGGGCGCGCGCTTCCGCCTCGGCGCGAGCCCGGGCTTGGGCGGCCCTGGCTTCCTGCGCGGCGCGTTCGCGCTGGGCTTGCAGCTCGGCCTGCTCGGCGAGGGCGGCCAGCTGGTCGCGGCGCAATTCGGGCCGGGGCTCGGGGGTCGGTTCCGGCCTCGGCGGAGCTTGCGCCTGCGCGCGCGCCGGCCGCGCCGGGCCCTCGGCCCGCCGCCCCTGCCCCGGCGGGGGTCGCGGCTCGGGGCCTGGGGGCGGCGGACCGGGGGCGGGCCCGGCGCCCGTGGCGCCGCGCCGCGCCGGCGGCCGTGGCGGCGGCGCCCGGCCGCCGCGCAGGCCCCCCGG
>CAZDUL010000005.1:0-7105 GCA_964508635.1 uncultured Allobosea sp.
GCCCGAAGCGGATACGATAGGCCTCGACCACATCCGGGGGGCTGTCATCGGGCAGCAGCGAGGCAAGCGGGTCGCCGGCCAGTCGCAGCACGAAGAACACCGCCGTCACGCCGATCAGCAGCGTCAGGAGCGCCCGGATGGTCTTGCGAATGAGGAACGCGCCCACGAAGCTGCGCCGGCCAGGCCGCGGCGGCGCGCGGCGTGGCAGGTTCGACAAGGTGGCAGGCCGCGAACCGCCCATCGGCCAGAAGTCGCAAAGCCGGCGCTTCGGCACGGCAGCGCGAGATCGCCAACGCGCAGCGCGGATGAAAGCTGCACCCCTGCGGCGTATCCACCGGATTGGGCGGATCGCCCTCGAGGATCAGCCGCTTGCGACCGCGCGTGTGCGGCGTCGGGATCGCCGAGACCAGCGCGCGCGTATAGGGATGGGCGGGCGCGTGAAAGAGCCGATCGGGATCGCCGCGCTCGACGATGCGGCCGAGATACATCACCGCGACCTCATGGGCGATCTGGCGCACGACCTTCAGGTCGTGGGAAATGAACAGGTAGGCGAGACCGAAGCGCTCCTGCAGATCCAGCATCAGGTTGATCACCTGCGCCTGGATCGACACGTCCAGGGCCGAGACTGGCTCGTCGCAGACCAGCAGTTGCGGCGACAGCAGGAGCGCCCGCGCCAGCACCACGCGCTGACGCTGCCCCCCGGACAATTCGTGCGGATAGCGGGCAAAGAGCGGGCGCGGCAGGCCGACGGCGTCGAAGAGGGAAAGCGCCCGTTCGCGCCGGCTCGCTGCATCTCCCTCCCCGAACACGATCGCCGGCTCCATCACCTGATCGCCGACGGTCAGACGCCTGTCGAGGGCGCCAAGGGGGTCCTGGTAGACCATCTGCATCCGGCGTCGCTGCTGTCGCCAGCGCTCGTCGCGCACGGCGCCGACCTCCTCGCCGTCGAAGCGCACGGTCCCGGCCGTGGGCGCCGTCAGTCCCAGCACGAGCCGTGCAGTCGTGGATTTGCCGCAGCCGGACTCGCCAACGAGACCCAGCGTCCGGCCGGCCGCGAGCATGAAGGAAACCCCGTCAACGGCGCGCAGCCATTTTGGCCTGCGCCAGAAGCCGCCGCCAGCGCGCACTTCATAGTGCTTCGACAGGTTTTCGACCTGAAGGAGCGGGCTCATGCCGCTGTCTCGAGGCGCGACGGCAAAGAACGGGTCGCCCCGGACTGATCGTCGGATGCATCCTGCCAGTGCAGGCAGGCGGCACGGTGGGCCGGAGCGATATCGACAAGCGGTGGCGCTTCGAGCTCGCAGTCCGGTCGCGCCAGACGGCAGCGCGGGGCAAAGGCGCAACCGGGCGGCATGGCCGCCGCATCGGGCACCTGTCCGGGAATGGCCGCAAGCCGCCTGCGCCGCCCGGCCATGTCCGGCGAGGCTTCGAGCAAACCCTGCGTGTAGGGATGGCGCGGGCTCCCGAACAGGCTGTCCGCATCGGCTTCTTCGACGATGCGCCCGCCATACATCACGCAGACCCGGTCGGCGACATCGGAAACCACCCCGAGGTCATGCGAGATCAGCACCAGCGCCATGCCGGTTTCCCTGCGCACCTCCATGAGCAGATCGAGGATCTGGGCCTGGATGGTCACGTCAAGGGCGGTGGTGGGTTCGTCCGCGACCAGCAGGTCCGGTTCACCCGCCAGCGCCATGGCAATCATGACGCGCTGGTTGGTGCCGCCCGAGAGTTCGTGGGGGTACTCATCGAGCCGCTGGGCGGCAGCCGGGATGCGGACGCGCTCGAGCAGACGCCTCGCCTCTGCGCGGACGGCCGAGCCGGTGAGGCCCCGATGCAGCCTGAGCGCCTCGCCGATCTGATCGCCGACGCGATGGACCGGGTTGAGCGAGGATGTGGGATCCTGGAAGATCAGCGCAATCCGCTTGCCCCGGACCGGGGCCATCTGATCGCCGGACAGATGATGGATCGGTTTGCCGTCCAGCAGCACCTCTCCGGCGATCCGGGCGCGACCCGGCAGAAGCCTCGTCACCGCCAGCCAGGTGATGCTCTTGCCGGAGCCCGACTCGCCCACCAGGCCCACCGCCTCGCCGCGCGCGATCTGCAGCGACACGCCGTGAAGCGCGCGGACAAGACGCCCATGTGCCGGAAAATCGACCGTCAGGTTCGAGATCGCGATGAGGGGTGGCTGCGCCGTCAAGTCCGGGATCCTGCACCGCGCCGCAATGGCCCAATGACCACATCGAGCGTAAGGGCCGGTTGTGACGGTTCGGTTTCGGTCCCATGAAGCTGATGCGACAGCATTCGCATCGCTCAGACGAAGCGCTCCTGCAGAGGCCTGCCATCGCGGCCGCCGGCATCGAGGCCGAGATGGGTCAGCGCCGTGGGAGCGATATCAACCAGGCTTGTGGGCTCGCCGTGCGAGGCGCCGGCCGGAAACCCCGCGCCGCGGACCACGAGGAACGGATTGGTCTCATGGGGCCCCATGCCGCCATGGGAACCGTGACCGAGCGTGCGCCCGTGCGTGTCGAAGCGGCTGGCGACGAGGGTGGTTCCGATCACGCCATACGCGTTCGGCGCATCGCTCCCGCGCATCGACACGGCGAGCCGCACCCCCTCGCCCACCGCCTGCCCGAGTTCAGGCAATCCCGTCTCGCGGACCACCCGTCCGCACCATTCGCGCCCCTCCAGCCACTGCGCCAGTTCGTCCATGCGCGCCGCCTCGTCGTCGGTCGCGTAGATCAGCAGCCCGGAGCCCTGCGGCGCGAGGACGATCGCGGTGTCATCCGGTCCCGCCTTGAAACCCGCAGCTATGAGTTCGGCCTCCACCGGGACATAGGCCGCTACCGTCTCGTGCCCGTGATCAGAGCCGGCCATGAGCAGGATGCTCTCGCCGTGGGGATCGAGCCGGTCGACCGCGTCGATGACCCGACCGAGCTGGCGGTCGGCCTCGCGGATCGCCGCGATCGCGGCGGGCGAGCCTAGCGGGTGGTCATGTTGCGCGTCGTCGGGATTGGACAGCCACAGGACCGCGGCGGCTGGGCTGCCAGCCAGCACCGCTTCGGACACGAAACGATCCACCATGGCGGCGTCGCCGGCCGGCGAGAGATCGACCTGCAAAGGCCGCTCGGCTGGCGTCCGCCCCGGCGCCAGGCTGACGCCGCGGTTGTAGAGATGGCCGTGGCCGTCCGGATCCTGCGCCAGGGCGGCCCCCGGCGAGACATTGGAGAAGACCATGCTGCCGCCATGCGCCGCGACCGCCTCGGCGACCGTGGGCGTGCGCAAGGTGCGCCCGCTCTGTGCCCGCAAGGTTTCGAAGAAATCCGGCTTGCCGACATCATGCGTGACGTAGCCCTTGCCGTTGCGAAGGCCCATCTGGTTGCCATGCACCCCGTGCCGCGCCGGAAACACGCCCGTGGCGATGCTCGCGGACGAGGCGCGGGTGGCGGAGGGAAAGATGGCGCGATGAGCCGTGAAGCTGACACCGCCGCGCCGCAGGCGATCGATGTTCTCAAGCCCCAGCCCGAAGGCATGGTCAGCCCTCAGACCGTCCAGGATCACCGTGATCACGCGTTTCATGCCTGCTGTCTCGCCCCGCCGGTCGCCGCCCCTCAGCCCGCTGCGCCCCAGTTCGAGCCGCGGAAATCCATCACGAAGGATTGCGCCGGCTTCCAGGCGATTGCCTTGCGCTTGGCGGTGTAGTTGGCATTGCGGTGCAGCACGACATAGGCGGGGTCTTCCTTCTCGATGATGTCGAGCATGCGCGCCCAGACAACGCGCCGGCGGGGACGGTCCACCGACGTCTCCAGCTCGGCGGCCAGCTGGCCGAACTCCTCGTTGCGCCACTGGTTGCGCGCCCAGGGCGCACCTTCCCGGCCCCAGGTGCTGGACATCTGGATCGAGGGGTCCGTCACCACCGCCGAGGCCGACCAGTCGTGGATGCCGCGCGTCTCCGGTGCCCCGCCCTGGATCTGCCCCCAGTTCTCGACCATCTGGAACTGGATGTTGAGGCCGGCCGCGCGCCACCCGTCCACGAGGATCTGCGCGGTGGCGGTCTGATTGGTGTAGTAGTTGTTGAGGCCGCGATACGGGATCGGCTCGCCGCGATATCCCGCCTCCCTCAGCAGCCTGCGCGCCTCGGCGGGATCGAACTTCGGGTTCTCGTAGCCGGACAGATACATGTCGGCGTAGAATTCCCACTGGAGCCCGCGCGGGACGGTCGTGCGGCCCAGCCACAGCGAGGCCACGATCGCCTCGCGATCCACCGTATGGGTCAGGGCACGGCGGATCAACGGGTTGGCGAGGACCGGATGCGCCTTGTTGAACACGACATAGCGGGTGTTGTTGATCGGTCCGCCCACCACCTCGAAGCGCCGGTCGCGCTCGATGTCGGCGATCTGGTCAGGGGAGACATCGCAAGCGAAATCCACCTCGCCCGAGACAAGCATGTTCACGCGCGAGGCCAATTCGGGCACCTCGACGAAACGCAGCCGCCGGATCGGTGGACGGCCCTGCCAGTGATCGTCGAACGCCTCCATCTCGAGCAGGCTGTTGGCCCTGAAGCTCGTGATGCGATAGGGCCCGGTCCCGACGGGCCGGCGCGCCCAGTCCATCCAGCTCGTCGCCTCGAGAAATGCGCGGCGCGGCGCGATGACGGCGATCGTCCGGGCCATGCGGCCCTCGAGAACGATGTCCGGCACCGACGAATGCAGTCTCACCCGGTTGGGCGCCACCGCCTCCATGCGAGAAAAGCCGGGAAACGAGCGACGGGCGCTAGCGACAACCGGAGGCGGCACCTCGCGCGACCCGCCGCCCCACATCCTCTCGGGACCGAACGAGAAGGCGACATCCTCGGCCGTCATCACGTCACCGTTGTGGAACCGCACGCCCTCGCGCAGATCGAACTCGACCGTCCTGTCATCGAGCCGCCGCCACCCTGTGGCGAGCCCCGGCTTGAGCGACATGTCGCCGGTCCAGTCGGTGTCAACCAGCGGCTCGACATAATTGCGGAAGATGCGCGTGCCGACATTGGATTGCTCCGCCAGCATCTCAAGCGTGTTGGATGTCGAGATGTTCTGCACAGCGACCGTGACAACGGGCCGGCTGTCGGCCTGCCCGACGGCAAAACGCGGCGTAACCACCGCGGCAGCAGCGCCCAGCAGCGCGGTCCGACGCGTTACAGCGCTCATGGCATGTCTCCTCAGTTTGAGCGGCGCTGGCGATGCGCGAAACGGCCAAGACACCCAGCTTCAAGCCGCCGATTTACGAACGGGGCACTGCAACGGGCACGACCCGAAGGCGGAGCCGGACAGCGCGGCAGAAACAGCTGCGATGGTTGACACGCACGAATGACACTTCGATGTCGCCCAGCGACGATGGATGTGAGCATGACCGAAGACATTCGATCAGGAAGAGGCGCCAAATCCAGAAATATGCATCGCCCATCAATTCATAACTTCACACCATGAAACAATCACAATCGAAAATAGCTTGGCTAAATGAAATGTTATTTGTTATTTATCCGGTTATATTTTCAATACGACATAAGTGCGATCATTGAAACTGGCTGTATCCGACTGTCGGTTCATTGGGGTGTCACAAACACATGGTTGGAGCGTGAAACCAGGCAGGCCCGGTTCGGCCGCCCGCCGCCACCGCTCCCGTTCACAGATTGCCGGCTCACGATGACTGCAAGCACTCTGCCTGTCGCAAACTCCCTTCCCGTGCTCGGCGTCGCGCTACCGCTTGCGGGACTGCGCCTGCATCGCGACTGGATCCTCGAAAAGCAGCGCGATCTCGAGATCCAGGACTTCTGGCCGGGCGAAGTGCTGAACGGCGACTGGAAGCCGCTGGCGGACGCAGTGAAGGCAGAGCTCGACGGCTACACGGGCAGACTCGGACTGCATGGCCCGTTCTGGGGCTTCAACATTGCCTCCAAGGACCCCGATGTACGGGCGATCGTGCGCAAGCGCATGGATCAGGGTCTGGATGTCTGCGGCTATCTCGGAGCCACCCAGATGGTGATCCATTCGCCCTACACGACGTGGGACTACAACAATCTCGACTGCAATCCGGGCGCGCGGCAGCAGGTCATCGAGCTGGTTCACGACTCCATCGGCGACGCCGCCCGGCGGGCGGGCGAGATGGGCGTCACGCTCGTCATCGAGAACATCGAGGACAAGGATCCCCATGCGCGCGTCGAGCTGGCGCGGTCCTTCGCCGCCGACCATGTCCGCGTCTCGATCGATACCGGCCATGCCAACTACGCGCACGCGTCGACCGGCGGCCCGCCCGTTGACCATTTCGTCACGGCTGCCGGCGACATGCTGGAGCATGTTCACCTCCAGGATACGGACGGCCATGCCGACCGGCACTGGAATCCGGGCGAAGGCAACATCCGCTGGAAGGAAGTGTTCAGGGCGCTGTCGCGGCTTTCCAGCAATCCGCGCCTGATCATCGAAGTCCGGAACAAGGAAGAGGCGCGCCTCGGCGCCGATCATCTGGCCGCACTGGGCCTCGCGCAATAAACGCTGGCGGGCGCCCCAAGGCTCCCGCCGCAACGGACTGACGGAACAGATCGGGTCATAACCGCCCGGCTTCGGCCGTTTGGCGGACAGGAGGGATTTCGACCATGACCAACCGCTGCAATCTTACCCGCCGCTCCGCGCTTGGTCTCGGCGGGGCTGTCGTCGGCGCCGCCGCGCTGCCGCGTTTCGCCATCGCGCAGGCCGACAACCGTCCCTCCATCACCATCGCCGTGCAGAAGATCAGCAACTCCAACACGCTGGATGTCCTGCGCGAACAGTCGAATGTGGGCGAGCGCATCTTCTTCACGCATCTGTGGGAGCCGCTGATCAGCCGCGACTGGCTGGGCAACCTGCTGCCGCGTCCGGGGCTCGCAACCGAATGGCGCCGCATTGACGAGCAGACGCTGGAGGCGAGCCTGCGCCGCGGCGTGAAGGTCCACAACGGGCTCTTATAAACATCTCCGAGCCCACGAGACCGTACTAGAAATCGTATGCCGACTGCCGCTTGCAAAAAAAAATGAAAGGTCAGGTTTACACGACACTACGCAATACAGAGATTGAAGTCAGCTGGCAGGTTG
>CAZDUL010000006.1:0-14765 GCA_964508635.1 uncultured Allobosea sp.
AACCCCGTTGACGAGGAAGCCAAGACGCTGGTGGATGTTCGTGGCTATGGCCAGTTCATCACGGTTTTCGGCAACTTCCCCACCAGCGCCTGGGTGCTCTTCCTGTTCGTGAAGGTCATGAACAACCCCAAGAGGGCCGAGCCGGCCGCCCCCGCCGCTCCTCCGGAGCCGTCGGACGAGGTCAAGCTGCTGACCAAGATCCGCGACGCGCTGAAGAAGTGACCCCTGGCAACGCCGCCGCTCGCGATGGCGGCCGAGAACAGCTCGCCGGCTTGTCGCCCGGCGGGCCTTCTTGTGTACCCGGCCGGGCCGCGGCTTCACCAACGCTGATGACGCCATGGCGAAATGTCATGGGAGAGCGATGGCCCGCAGGCCCAGGGGTGGCGTAAGAAATCGGGCCCCTCACCGTCCACTCGCCTCAATCCGGCGGCCCCGATGACTCAGATTGTTCCCGCCGTGTCCCCGGCGTCGCCAGCGACTTCCGTTCCCTCCCCGGATTGGCTGAGACCCGAGGCGGCTGGCGCTCCCTCCAGTGGCATCGTCGACGTGGTCAACCATGGCCGCACGAAGCCGGGGCTGATCCCACTCTGGGTCGGCGAGGGCGATCTTCCGACGCCGCCTTTCATCGTCGAGGCCGCGACCCGGTCGCTGGCCGCCGGCGAGACCTTCTATACATGGCAGCGCGGCATTCCCGAGCTGCGCGCGGCGCTGGCGCGCTATCACGAGCGGATCTACGGCGGCACCTTCTCGCCGGAGCAGTTCTTCGTGACGGGATCGGGCATGCAGGCGGTGCAGCTCGCCGTCCGCATGATCGCGGGGCCCGGCGACGACGTGGTGATCCCGACGCCCGCGTGGCCGAACTTCGCCGCCGCGCTCGGTGTGATGGGCGCGACGCCCGTGAGCGTGCCGATGCAGGTCGGCGCCAACGGCGTGACACTCGATCTGGAGCGCGTCGCAGGCGCCGTCACCGCGCGGACGAAGGCCCTTGTCATCAATTCGCCCGCCAATCCCACCGGTTGGACCGCAAGCCGGGAGGAACTCGCCGGCCTGCTGGGGATCGCCCGTCGCCACGGCCTGTGGATCATTGCCGACGAGATCTACGGCCGCTTCGTCTATGACGGCTCGTCTCGCGCGCCCTCCTTCCGCGACGTGATGGAAGCGGGCGACCGGGTGCTGTTCGTGCAGACATTTTCCAAGAACTGGGCGATGACCGGCTGGCGGATCGGCTGGCTGGAAGCGCCGCCGGCCTTCGGCCAGATCATCGAGAACCTGATCCAGTATTCGACCTCCGGCTCGCCGGTGTTCGTGCAGCGCGCTGCTGTTGCAGCGCTTGAAGAGGGCGAGGCCTTCGTGGCGCAGCAGATCGCGCGCGCCCGCGCTGGACGGGACATCGTGGTCAACGGCCTGCAGCGCACCGGCAGAGTCCATTCGCCTGCGCCGGCAGGCGCCTTCTACTACTTCTTCAGGGTCGATGGCGCGACGGATTCGCGCGCGCTGGCGATCCGCCTGGTGGACGATGCCAATGTCGGGCTTGCACCCGGCTCCGCCTTCGGGCCTGGTGGGGAAGGCGGCTTGCGGCTGTGCTTTGCGCGACGCGCAGAGGATCTGATCGAAGCGGTCGAGCGCCTCGCCCATGTGCTGGGGCGCGGATAAGTGCCTTGCGCGTCAGCCGCCGCGCTGGGCGAGAAGCGCCTTCTCGATCATGCCGTGAACGCCCCTGGCAACGTTGACCGTCTGGGTGATGCGGAAATCCGCAGCAAGACTGCACAGGGAATAGGCATCCAGGCGTGACAGGCCCGTCCGTCGTGCGATCTCGTCGATCATCACGGTCAGGGCCTGTTCCATCGCGCGATCCAGATCGACGTCGAAGCCCATGGTGACGAGGTGCGTCGGGGTCTCGGCCATGGGCAGCTGGAGCGTCATGTCCTTGCGCACGACGAGCTGGAACGTGCCGGTCAGGGCTGTCTCGATGGCGGTGAGGCAGACCTCGCCGTCGCCCTGCGCGCCATGGCCGTCGCCGCAGGAGAACAGAGCCCCCGCGACATGCACCGGCAGGAACAGCGTTGCGCCCGGTCCGAGCTCCTTGTTGTCGATGTTGCCGCCATGCGCGCGGGGGATCACCGAGGTGATCCGGCCCCATGATGCCGGCGGAGCGACGCCCATCACGCCGAAGAACGGCTTCAGAGGCAGGTCGATGCCGAAGGGCAGCCGAGCGATCCCGGCCCTGCGATCGAGCGGGATCATCAGCAGCCGCTCCTGGGGAAACTGATCCGGCAACGTGCCGGCGATCGGGCGCACGAGATTGAAGCCCCAATCCTGCCGGAGCCGGACATCGAGGATGCGCACCTCGAGCACATCGCCCGGCTCGGCCCCCTCCACGGCGACCGGACCGGTGAGAATATGCGGCGCAGGGTATCGGTCGGCCCCGGCCCAGACGGCAGCGAACTCGCCCGGCGTATGGCCCGGCGCCTGCTCCAGCATCGCCAGCGTGCCCGACAGCGTGTCGACGGTGACGACATCCCCGGACGCGATGGTGAGCCGCGGCGCTCGGGCGGCGTCGAAGAAGCCGATATGGCAGGCGTCAGCGGATGCCGCGAGGTGATGGAATGCAGGAGGCATGGGGCAATGAATGCGGTTGGCGTGTGCGCGACGGATCGCACGGACCGTGCCAGGCCCAGGGGAAGGGGCTCGGTCGATGGCGGCCGATGGCACGGGCCTTGCCACCAGATGGTCCCATGACGTTCGCCAACTCCCCTGAGCCAGCGGCGGACGGGTTCCCGAACGAGAGCCCGGCCCTGCCCCTGATGCCGATCAACCTGCCGCATGTCGTCGCGCAGGTCGAAGCTGCCTTCCATGCCTACGAGGTGGCCCTGACGACCAACGACGTGCCCACACTCGAGGCCCTGTTCCTGCAGACGCAGACCGTTGTGCGCTACGGCGCGGGCGAAAACCTCTATGGGCCGGGGGAGATCGCCGCCTTTCGCCGTGCGCGGCCATCGACAGGGCTGATGCGCCAGCTCGAACGCACCGCCATCACCACCTATGGCGAGGATTTTGCAACTGCGTGGACCTTGTTCCGGCGCGACAGCGCGCCGGGAAAGATCGGCCGGCAAAGCCAGGTCTGGGTGCGGACATCCCACGGATGGCGGGTCGCTGCTGCCCATGTCAGCCTGATCGACGAACCGGCCCAGCCGGGTTCAGCCCCGAATGCTTCCGAGACCACAAACGAGAGGACCAACCCATGAGCCTGCCCCCCGCCCCCGATCACACCGCGACCGGCCCTGTGATCGCCCGCACGCCCGCCGACTACGACACCTTCCGCATCAAGGCTGCTGACAACAACTACATGGCGCTGATCGCCGATCCGCTGCGCGACAAGGTGCCGTTCACCGCCTTCGTCGAGGTGTTCGAGCCCGGCGGTTCGACCCCGCTGCATCACCACGGCATCGCACACGAGCTGTTCTTCGTGCTGAGGGGCGAGGGCGCATCCGTCTGCGATGGGGAGCGCATCCCGATGAAGGCCGGCGACAGCTTCCTCGTGAGACCGGGCAACGACCATGTCGTCGAGAACACTGGAACCGAAAAGCTTTACTGCCTCACCGTGATGGTGCCGAACGAAGGCTTCGCCGAGCTGTGCCGCAACGGGCTCAAGATGCAGCTGGCGGCCGAAGACCTGGCCGTCATCACGGGCCGCTGAACGCGAATGATCGCCGCCGCCCCCGATCCCGTCCGATCCTTTCTGGAGACGCTGCCGCCGGTGGCCTCGCCGACGCGCGATGTCCATCACACGGCCCTGTCTCTGCCATTTCGGCGGGAGAGCTATCGGCTCGATGCCTTCCGCGAGGCGATCGCGGGCATCCCCGTGTTCGACGACGAGGTGACCGTCAAGCGCAGGTCGCGCGACTACTACTGGTTCTCGCCGATCGTGCGGCAGGTGCTGGACGGACGCTATGCGGACCTTGTCGTGGCGCCGCGCGACGAGGATGAGGTGATCACGGTTGCGGCGACTGCCGCGCGCCTTCGCATTCCGATCACCGTGCGCGGATCGGGGACAGGCACCTACGGGCAGGCGGTGCCGCTCTATGGCGGCATCGTGCTCGATCTCGGGAGCCTTCAGCAGATCGCGCGGATTGACCGCGACAGCATCACGGCCGGCGCCGGCGTGAGGCTGATGGAGGCGGAGACGCGCGCGAGGGCGTTCGGACGCGAACTGAGGATGCACCCGTCGACAAAGGCGATCGCCACGGTAGGGGGCTATGTCTGCGGCGGCTCCGGCGGCATCGGCTCGGTGACCTGGGGCGGCCTGCGCGAGCCTGGCAACATCCTGGCCGCCCGCGTGGTGACGCTCGAGGAAACGCCCCGGGTGCTCACCCTGGAAGGCGGTGACTGCAACCTGATCAACCGCACCTTCGGCTCGACCGGCATCGTCACGCAGGTCACGCTGCCGCTGGCCCCGGCCCATCGCTGGCGCGACATCGTGGCGAGCTTCGCCAGCCTGCCCGACGCCCTGCGGTTCTCGCACGCGCTGGCCAGCGATGAGGCGATCGCCAAGCGGTTGATCTCCACCCACGCCTGGGAAAGCTGCCGCTATCTGGTGCCCGTGCTGGGCGGGGCGCTGCCCGATGGCCACGCTGCGGTGCTGGTCATGGCGGATGACATCGCCGCGGTCGCGGCGCTTGCCGAGGCCCATCACGGGCAGATCATGCTCGACGAGGATGCGCTGGAACGGGAGGCCGACCCTGCCATCACCCCGCTCTACGAATGCGCGTGGGGCCACACCACGCTGCATGCGCTGAAGCAGGACCGGACGGTCTCCTATCTGCAGGCGCTGTTCCCGCCGGGCCGGGTGGTCGAACTGGCCGAGGCGATGTGGCGGCGCTTCGGGGCGGAGCTGCCGCTGCATCTGGAGTTCATCCGTTACGAGGGCAAGGTTGCGGCCAACGGTGCGCAACTGTGGCCCTTCACATCTGTCGAGCGGCTCCAGGAGATCATCGCCGCGCACGAGGAGGCCGGCGTGTTCATCGCCAACCCGCATGTCTTCACGGTCGAGGATGGCTCGCGCCACAAGCGTGTGCCGGGCGATCAGCTCGCCTTCAAGGCGCGCGTCGATCCGCACGGCCTGCTCAACCCCGGCAAGATGCCGAGCTATGCGCCGCCGGCACCATGCAGGGCCGCCGCGCAGGCACCATGACGCGGCCGCGCGCCGCGCGGGTGGCATGGCCCTTGCGTGTTTCTACGGAGGGGCCGCCCCGATCGCAGCCGGAAAGCCCGACACGACACCCGGCGACAGCCGGGCGGCGCGCGAGGGGCGGGCCAGACACGAACAGGAGAGGTCAAACCAATGTCGATGCAACGTCGTGATGTGCTGAAGGGCGGCGCGGCCCTCGGTCTGGGCCTGGGGCTGGGGCTTGGCGCCTTCTCCAGCGCCCGCGCGCAGTCCCCCATCAAGGTGATGATGGACTGGGCCTGGCAGGGGCCGCAATCGCCCTTCCTGCTGGCCGAGACCCGCGGCTACTATCGCGAGATGGGCGTTCCGGTTCAGCTCGATCGCGGCTTCGGCTCGCTGCGCACGCCGACCGAGATTGCCCAGGGCACCTACCAGCTTGGCTTCGCCGACCTGCCGACGGCGATCCAGTTCATGTTCCGCAATCCGACGGCGGACGTGATCTGTGTCGGTGTGGTGTTCGACCAGTCTCCGCTTTGCGCCGTGACCGATGCCAACGGCCCGATCAAGGCTCCGAAGGATCTGGAGGGCAAGCGGATCGCGGCCCCGGAGGCCGATGGCGGGCGCCAGATGTTCCCAGCCTTCGCCAAGGCCACCGGCATCGATGTCGCCAAGATCAACTGGCTGACGGTGACGCCGGCGCTTCGCGAACCGATGCTGGCGCGCGGCGAGGCGGACGCCATCACCGGCTTCCTGACCTCGGCGATCATGTCGCTCGAGGCGGTCAATTTCCCCGCCGCCCGGCAGCGCATCTTCCGCTATCGCGATTTTGGCCTGCCGTTCTATTCTGGCGCGATCCTGGCCTCGAAGAAGCTCGCCAAGGACAATCCGGCCATCGTGCGCGGCTTCGTCAAGGGCTCGTTCCGGGGTTTCCAGGACGCGATCAAGGAGCCGGACGCAGCCATCGCGGCGTTGAAGGCGCGCGAGCAGCTCACCGACGTGGCCATCGAGCGCCGCCGCCTCGGCATCGCCATTGAGGAGCTGATCGTCTCCGACAACACGAAGAAGAACGGCCTGTCCTTCGTGGACCCGTCGCGGATGCAGCGCAACATCGACATCGTCAAGGATACCTTCGGCCTGACGGGCGACCTCAAGGTCGCCGATGTATGGGATCCGTCGTTCCTGCCGGAAAAGTCGTTCCTGAGCGTTCCGGGCGCGGCCTGATCCGGCCGTTTTCCGAAGACAGACCTCGCCCCGGCCTGCACGCGCAGGCCGGGTTGCACTGACGGGATGATGTCCATGACAGAAGTCGGCGCCGTGTCCGCCCGCGTGCCATTCCACAAACGCGCCAGCGTCGTCCCGTGGTTGCCGTGGCTCGTGATCGCGGCAATGTTTCTGATCTGGGAAGTGGCCTGCGCCGTCTTCGCCATCAAGGTGTTCGTGCTGCCCGCGCCAAGCGACATCTTCGCCGCGATGTGGAAATGGCGCTGGCCGATCCTCGACAATGCGGGTCAGACGCTGTTCACGACTGCGGTGGGTTTCGGTTTCGCCATCGTCGCGGGGCTCGCCTTCGGCGCTGCCATCGGAGCCTCGACCACGCTCTACAACGCGCTCTACCCGCTTCTGATCGGCTTCAATTCGATCCCGAAGGTGGTGATCGCGCCCATCCTGGTGATCTGGTTCGGCATCGGCACGGTGCCGGCGATCATCGTCGCCTTCCTGATCTCGTTCTTCCCGATCACCGTCAATGTCGCGACCGGGGTTGCGACGGTCGAGCCGGAGCTGAAAGACGTGCTGCGCGCACTGGGCGCGACGCGCCTCGACATGATCCGGAAGGTCGCGCTGCCGCGCGCCATGCCCTACTTCTTCGCGGCGCTGAAGGTGGCGGTCACGCTCGCCTTCGTCGGTTCGATCATCTCGGAGTTCGTCGGCGCCAACAAGGGGATCGGCAACCTGATCACGGTCGCCTCGTCGCGCTTCGACACCCCGCTTGTGTTCGCCGGCGCGCTGGTCACGGCCTTCATGGGCGTGGCGATGTACGCCATCGCCAATGTCGTCGAGCGCCGCACCATCGGCTGGGCCACGCGCGGCATGGAGACCACCCAGTTGCAAGGTTACGGCGCCTGAGAGCGCTCCTTGCGACCGGAGCACGCGCGACGGCATGACATCGTGGCGCGCCGGGGTTGCCGTCATGGTTCCATCGCTGAGTTCGGGCTTGCCGCGACGCGGCGCAACACCACATCGCGTTCATGATGACGGCTTCGGTTTTCCTCGCCATCGCCTTTTGGCTGCTCGCAGCCATGGCCGGGGTCATGCTGTTCTTTGCCGCCGTGGTGACGCCGCAAGCCT
Organism: uncultured Allobosea sp.; assembly: GCA_964508635.1. Taxonomy (GTDB): domain Bacteria; phylum Pseudomonadota; class Alphaproteobacteria; order Rhizobiales; family Beijerinckiaceae; genus Allobosea. Next base: position 7,514 of record CAZDUL010000006.1, read on the forward strand.
TCCGGTCGCTCGGAGCTGACGCGGCGCGGACCTTCACGCGCGCCGTCTTCCCGGTCTATTACGTGGTGCTGGCGGCCGGCGGTTTCGCCGCGGCTGCGGCCGCTGCGCTCGGCGGGCGCCTTGATGGAGCGCTCGTGCTGATGGTGGTGGCGGGCGCCTTTCTCTACGCCCGCCAGAGCATGATGCCGCGCATCAACGCGCTGAAGGACGCCCAGCTTGCCGGGGACGAGGCTGCCGGCGACGCGTTCGCCCGCGTCCATCGCATGAGCGTCGCTCTGAACATCATGCAGCTGCTGGCGCTGGTCGCACTCTCCTTCGGGCTCGCCAAAGGTATCTGACACCTTGCAATTCAGGCTTGCCGCGCAAGCCGGGCTGCGTCACCCTGCCGCGCAATCCGGGAGGACGACATGACAGGCTGGGTTCTGCTTGCGATCATCGCGGCCATCGGCGGCTACCTCGTGATGGTCTACAACACGATGGTGACGCTGCGCCGGCGCACCGATCAGGCCTTCGCCGATATCGACGTGCAGCTGAAACAACGGCACGACCTGATCCCCAATCTGGTCGAGACGGTGAAGGGCTATGCCGCTCACGAGAAGGAGACGCTGGATGCGGTCATCAGGGCGCGCAACGGCGCGGTCTCGGCCTCCGGCGAGCAGGCGCAAGCCCAGGCGGAGCAGGCGCTGACGGGCGCTGTCGGCCGGCTGCTGGCGCTGGCAGAGTCCTATCCCGACCTCAAGGCCAACACCAACTTCCTGAAGCTGCAGGAGGATCTGGGCGCCGTCGAGGACAAGCTCGCGGCGGCGCGTCGCTTCTTCAACAATGCGGTGGGCGAGTACAACGCCCAGATCGAATCCGTGCCGGCCGTGTTCCTTGCCCAGCGCTTCGGCTTCGCCAGGCGCGACTTCTTCGACGTCGGGGAGGCCAAGCGCGCCGCGCTCGATGTCGCGCCCACGGTGAAGTTCTGAAGCGGGCGATCCGTCGCGAGGGCAAGGCGCAGCTGACGGCGGGGCGCAAGGCATGGGCGAGGCGTTCGGGCTCTACACCCACATCCGGAACAACCGCATCCGCTCGCGCCTGCTGATCCTGGGATTGTTCCTTCTGGCCTATCTGGTCAGCTTCGCGGTGATCATGCTTATGGTGGGGCTTGGGGGCACGCCGCGCGGCGTCGACCCGCTCAAGGTCGCCCTCGATGGCTTCCTGCAGGCAGCCCCGTTCGTCACGCTCGGCGTGATCGCCTGGGTCGTCATCGCCTACAGGATCAATGTCGGGCTCATCGGAGCGCTGACGGGTGCACGCGAGGTCGATCCCAAGGCCGAGCGCAAGCTCCACGCGATGCTCGAGAACCTGTGCATATCGCGCGGCATGCCTACGCCGCGGCTGATGGTGATCGAACAGCAGGCGCTCAACGCCTTCGCCACCGGCGTCAACGACAGGCAATACACCATCACCGTCACGCGCGGGCTGCTCGACAGCCTCAACGACGCCGAGATCGAGGCCGTTCTCGCCCATGAGCTCACCCATATCCGCAACGAGGACGTGAAGCTGATGATCGTCGCGGTGGTGATCGCCGGGGTGATCTCCTTCGTCAGCGAGGTTGCTTTCCGTTCGATGCGCTTCTCAGGCAGCGCCCGGTCCTCCTCGGGCCGTGACAACGCAAAAGCGGGCGGCCTGATCGTGGCGGCGCTCGTCATCCTGGCGATCGCGGGGCTGCTGGCAGCGGTGATCCGCTTCTCGCTGTCGCGCTCGCGCGAGTATCTGGCCGATGCCGGGGCCGTGGAACTGACCAAGAACCCGGACGCGATGATCTCGGCGCTGCTGAAGATCTCGGGCCGGGCGGATCTCGAGGGTGTGCCGTCCGGCGTGATGGACATGTGCATCGAGAACGATCCCGACGACATGTCTGACATCTTCTCGACGCACCCGTCGATCTCGAAGCGGGTGCAGGCGCTGGTGAACAAGGCCGGTGGGCGCCTGCCGCCGCCGCTGCCGCAGGTGCCGCAGCGCCCGGACCTGCCCTCGATCGTCGCGGCGCACGGACCCTGGGGCCCGCGCAGCCACGGTTAGCGGCTCAGAACAGGCTGCCCTGTCCGCCACCCGATGCTGCCTGTGATGCGGCGCGCCCTTGCCTGGACTTGCGAGGATTGTTTGCGAGCTCAGGTTCGCGCTCCTGTGTCCAGGGCTCCTGCACATGAGGGCCATCCTCGCTCACGCGGTTCACGGCCGGCCCGATGCGCAGCATCTCGAGGGCATCGTCCGGCGGCGGCCGCAAGAGCGCATCGATCTCGTCGGGGCGCGCATCGGGGTCGAGCCAATGTCCGAACAGGTGCGGCTCGATGATCACCGGGCAGCGCGGATGGATGGCGGACATGAGCCCGTTGGCATGGGTGTTGACGAGCGCCACCGTATCGATCTCGGCGCCATCGACTCCGCTCCAGGTTTCCCAGATGGCGGCGAAGGCGAAAACGGCCCGATCCGGTCGCCGAAACAGGTAGGCGCGGTTCTCGCGGTCGACCTTGTGCCACTCATAGAACCCATCCGCCGGCATCAGGGCGCGACGCCGGCGGATGGCATGGCGAAAGGACCGCTTCTGGCGGATCGTCTCGCTGCGGACGTTGATGACGAGCGGGAAGCCCCGGGGGTCCTTGACCCAGCCCGGCAGGAAGCCCCAGCGCATCAGCCGGAAGACGCGCGCGCCTGCGTCGGCCACGACCACCGACACGGGTTGCGTCGGCGCGATGTTGTAGCGCGGCGGAAAGTTGGGTCGCTCGGCATAGCCGAACGTGGCGCGCACCTCGTCCGGCGGACGTGTCAGCGCGTAGCGGCCGCACATGCTGTCGCTTCTCCGTGTATCGTCGCAAGAATTTGTTTCAATTTGTCTGCTTGTCTCGATGACGGTGGTGGTGGCGATGAAGGTGCACAAACGTCCAGCGTCGGCTTGAGACATGACAACAGAAACCGAGAGCGACCGCCATGTTGCGGCCGCCGCCCTGTCGACCGACTATCTGAATCGCTTCGGCGAAGCCCTGATGCTGATCGAGATGGCGAGCGTGGATCCTTCCGTCGTGGAGGAGCTGTCCGCGTGGCGGCCGGTCACCTACTGTCAGCATTTCGAGACGGCGCAGCTGCGTTGCGCACCCCATGCGCTCGCCGCCTACCGGGCGCTTGACCCGATTTCACGCGGCGCCTTCGAGGCGCTCTGCAACGCCATGGGCCGTCTGATCGAGACCGCCGCGCTGACGCTGCGCGAGATGCCGGACCCCAGCCTTGCAGCTCCGGTGATGGAGACCGCCGCGACCGCCTTCCGCAGCCTGCTCGGCCGCGCCACGGCCTTCATCAACTCGGGCGGGGACATCACCACGGCGGCCTACGACCGCACCGAGCTGCAGGACGCCATCGACCAGATGATGGCCGCCTGACGGTCGCCTCAAAGCCATTTCTTCATCTTGAAGATCGTGTAGGTCACAATGGCGGACAAGATCATCAATCCAACAGCCATCGGATAGCCATAAAACCACTCGAGCTCCGGCATGTTCTTGAAATTCATGCCATATGACGACGCAATCAGCGTCGGCGGCAGGAAGATGACCGCCGCAACCGAGAAGATCTTGATGATCTTGTTCTGTTCAAGGCTCACGAGGCCAAGGGTTGCGTCGAGCATGAATTGCATCTTCGTGCTCAGGAACTCGGCGTGTCCCTCGATGGACTGCACGTCCCGGATCATGCTGCGCCATTCCGCCTGAAAGCCCTCGCGCTTCGTGGGCCGCTCGTAATTGGCCTGAAGGAAGATAAGCATCCTCTCCAGCGAGACCATGCTCTCGCGGACATTGGAGATCAGGCCAGCATGTCGGCCCAGGCGACGGATGACGCCGCGATAGCCGCCCGTCCGCTCGAGCTGGCTGCTCTCGTATTCAAAGACCGATCGCGACTGCTCCTCGATCTGGTCACCCACGCGCCCGAGAATCTCCGCCGCACGGTCGATGATGGCTTCGAGCAGACCATCGAGCACGGCTTCGGGCTGCGCGCCGCAAGCCCCCGGCTTCATGGCCCTCTGGGCGAAGATGCTGAACGAGCGCGGCTCGTCGTAGCGCACCGTGACCAGCGCACGGCCCGTCAGGATGAAACTGACTGCAACAAGCTTCGGGTCATCGGTATCGGACTGGCACAGCACCCGCGCGGTCATGTAGCGGGCATCATTCTCGGCGTAGATGATCTCGGAGGGCTCCAGGTCGCGCATTTCCTCGCGCGTCGGGATGTCGATGCCCAGGAAGCGTTCGACCAGCGCATCCTCAGCCCGTGTCGGCTCGAGGAGGTCGATCCAGACCGCATTGTCAGGCAGGCTGACCGGGCGATCGAGAACCACGCGGTCGAAGCCGCCCTGCGCGTTTGGGATATGAACGATGATCATGCCTGCATTCCGCAATGGTGTGACGATATCGGCACGCGCCGTGTTGAGCGCTTCGATGACGACTTGATGACACGCCGATGCCTGTCGGACCAGTGTGGAAGTGTCGACCTACAACCCGTATCTTGCCCACAGGGCACGTGTCTCGACGGCCGCGAGGAGAGCGGCAGGATCGACCAGCGAGAGCGAAGCCGGCGCCCCATCGACCGATGCAGCCGGGACCAGCAGGCGCGAGAACAGGCTGCGCCGCGGCGGCGGCACGAGCCTCAACTCCACCTCCGCGCCGAAGCGCTCGCGCATCACGCCGCGCAGCTCGCCAAGCCCATCGACAAGGCCGAGGCCCAGCGCCTTGCGACCGCTCCAGAAGGCGCCGCTGAACAGCTCCTCGTCCGCGCCCTTCAGCCTGACCCCGCGGCGCTCCTTGACCAGAGCGATGAAGTCGTCGTGGATATCACGCTGCAATTCCTTGAGCCGCGCCACATCCTCGGGCCGTTCGGGCAGGAACGGATCGAGCATCGCCTTGGAATCGCCCGCCGTATGGATACGGCGCTCGACGCCCAGCTTCTCGATCAGCCCGGCGAGGCCGAAGCCGGCGGAGACAACCCCGATCGACCCCACGACGGACGCAGAGTCGGCGAAGATCTCGTCGCCGGCGCAGGCCAGCATGTAGCCGCCGGACGCGCCGACATCCTCGATGAAGGCGAACACGCGCAGACCCGTCTCCTCGGCCAGCGCCCGGATGCGGCGGAAGATCAGGTGCGACTGCGCCGCGCTGCCACCCGGCGACCGGATCTGTAGCGCCACCGCCTTGGCGTCGGGCAGGGAGAAGGCCGCCTCGATCTGTGCCGCCAGAGCGGCCAGCGAAAGCGATGCCACGCCGGGCAGGCTCATCCCGATGGGACCGGCGAGCCGCAGCACCGGCACGACTGGCCGGATCGGCCTGAAACGGCGGGGCAGGAAGCGGGTGAGGATGGCGCCCCCGGCGCCCAATGTCTTCGTCGGCATGGGACAGAGGATGGGTGCACAGAAGGGGCGCGGCAAGTGCCGCCACTGCCGCAAGCGTGAATCAATTCAGCCCGGAAAGCTTCTTCGCAAGCGATCGCAGATCGGCCCAGGCCTGGCGCTTGGCGATCGGATTTCGCAGCAGATAGGCAGGGTGCAAGGTGGGCAGTGCGGGAATGACGGACTCGTTCGGGGCAGAACCCGTCGGATATTCCCGCCACCGGCCGCGCTGGGCCATGATGCCCGCGACACCCAGCAACGCCTGCGCGGCCGGGCCGCCGAGCGTGACAAGGATACGCGGCCGGGCCAACGCGATCTGTCGTGCGATGAACGGCCGGCAGATCGCCAGCTCCTGCGTTGTCGGGGTGCGGTTTCCGGGCGGTCGCCATGGCACGACATTGGCGATGTAGACGTTGCTTTCACGGCTGAGCCCGATCTCCGCCAGCATCCGGTCCAGCAGCTGGCCCGACACGCCGACGAAGGGGCGGCCAAGCCTGTCCTCGTCCGCGCCCGGTGCTTCACCGACCAGCATGACGGGCGCGCCCCTCACGCCATCCTCGAAACACAGCTGGGTCGCGGTCTTCTTCAGCGCGCAGCCTTCGAAAGCCTCCAGAGCGGCCTTGAGCGCATCGAGGTGGTCGCAGCCGGCAGCGATCTCGGCGGCGCTGGCCTGGGCCTGCTGAGGCGTGGGCGCTGCCACAGGGGTGGGGGCCGGCGACGCAGCCACGACCCCCGGCGCCGCCCGCGGCTGGCCGACAGCCCGCGGCGCAGCGGCCTGACCGCGCATCGCCGGCTCTGACAGACGATTGAGCGGCGTCTCCTCGATCGCCTGATCGACGCCGGCAGCGTCGTAGAAGGCGAGGATGTCGGCCAGTTCCGCGAGGGAGAGGGTGTGCGTGATCACGTCACAAGCATAGAGGCTGTCGGCGCATGCGTCATGCCTTCGCTGACATGTTTCAGGCCGGAAAGCCGTGCCCCTCGCCGCGAGGTGCTTCTGCAGCAGCTCCGCAAGCCATGCTCTGTGTTGCGGGGCCTTCCGATCCGGTGCAATCGACCACAATCTGTCGGACATGAACCAGGCGATTGAGCGAACGCTCAAGACAGTTTAGATGTAAACCATACGGCGGCATTCACCAGAGTGCCGCATGGAGGAACGGCATGAGCGAACTGCCTGAACGCGAGGGCACGGACTACGACGTGGTGATCGTCGGTGCCGGCCCGGCCGGCCTGGCCGCGGCGATCCGCCTGAAGCAACTGGCCGCCGAAGCCTCCACCGACGTGTCGGTCGTGGTGGTGGAGAAGGGTTCGGAGGTCGGCGCGCACATCCTGTCCGGCGCGGTGATCGACCCGATCGGGCTTGACCGGTTGCTGCCCGCCTGGCGGTCAGACCCGGCCCGGCCGCTGACCACCGAGGTCACCGAAGACCGGTTCTATTTCCTCGGGCCCGCCGGCGGCATCCGCCTGCCCAATTTCGCGATGCCGAAGCTGATGGACAATCACGGCATGTTCGTCGGCTCGCTCGGCAATGTGGCGCGTTATCTGGCGGTGCAGGCCGAGGCGCTTGGCGTGGAGATCTACCCGGGTTTCGCCGCAGCGGAGGTGCTCTATGACGACAAGGGCGCGGTGCGCGGCGGCGCCACCGGAGACAGGGGCATCTCGCGATCGGGCGAGAGCACCGAGCGCTTCACGCGCGGCCTGGAATTGCGCGGCCGCTTCACGCTGTTCGGCGAACGCGCACGCGGCGCACTCTCCAAACAGCTGACCAGGAGATCCGCGGCCGCCAAGAACCCCGAGCCACAGAACGTCCGACAGCGGCCGACGGCACACAGCCCGCACCAGCCGGCA
>CAZDUL010000007.1:0-31870 GCA_964508635.1 uncultured Allobosea sp.
CTTTTTGCCTTGCTGCTGTTGGTAAAGGCTATCGATCCTCCGGTTTCGGCCCGTGTGCGCGTTGTCGTGGCGTCCGATGCGGCCCGGCAGGGCCGCACCTCTCTCGTTGCCTTCGCCGCTGCGCGTGCGGCGCGCGCGGGCCTGACGGTCCTCTTCGCCTTCGACTCCCGCATCGCGTCGATTTTCATCCGGCTCATCGGTGTGGTGTTCGCGCTGCTGCGAGTGGTCGCGATCGGCATCATGGCGCTGGCGGCGCGTCTGCCGCGCGCGTCGTCCGCACCCTTGCGCATGGCCATCGCCACCATGCACCGGCCCGGCGCCACACCGCCCCCGCTCGTGCTGTCGCTCGGGCTCGGGGTCCCCCTGCTCTCGGCCCTCGTCTTCATCGACGCGAGCCTCAACCGGCAACTCACGCAGAACCTTCCGGAGAAGGCTCCGCGTTTCTTCTTCATCGACATCCCGAATGCCCGCGCGCAGGCCTTCGACGCCTTCATCGCCGCGGCAGCGCCGGGCGCGAGGCTCGAGCGCGTGCCGATGATGCGCGGCCGGATCGTCGCGCTGAACGACACGCCGGCCGAACGGATCCGCGCCGCTGATCGCGCCGCCTGGGTGCTGGAGGGCGACCGCGGCATCACCTACGCCACCTCCCTGCCGGAGGGCTCGACCATCACCGAAGGCGCATGGTGGGCACCAGACCATCGCGGCGAGCCGCTGGTTTCGTTCGATTCCGATATCGCCTCCGCCCTCTCCCTCAAGGTCGGTGACCGGGTCACGGTCAATGTGCTCGGCCGCAACATCACCGCGCGGGTGGCCAACCTGCGCAAGATCGCGTGGCGCTCGCTCGGCATCAATTTCGTCATGGTCTTCTCGCCCAACACCTTCGCCGGCGCACCGCACACCCATCTGGCGACGCTGACGCCGGCTTCGGTCCAGGCGGATGGCACCGGCGTGTCCGTGAGCGAAGCAGACGCCGCGCTGCTGCGCGGGCTGGCGCGCGATTTCCCTTCTGTCAGCGCCGTGCGGGTCTCCGATGCCCTGGAGGCCGCGAATGCCCTGGTGCGACGCCTGGGTTTTGCCATCCAGCTTGCCAGCGGCGTCGCGATCGCGGCGAGCCTTCTGGTTCTGACCGGCGCGCTGGCGGCGGGGCAGCGGGCGCGGCTCTACGACGCGATGATCCTGAAATCGATCGGCGCGACGCGAGCGCGCATCCTCGGGATCTACGGGCTCGAATACGCCATGATCGGGCTGGTGGCGGCGGCCTTCGGCGTGGGCGCTGGCGCGGGTGCAGGCTGGACCGTAACAACGCAGGCCATGAATATCGCCTTCGTGTTCGAGCCGTGGAGCGCGATTCTTCTCTCCTTGGGTGCCATCGCCGTGGCTGTAATATTCGGTCTCACGGGAACACTGACGATTCTTGCCAAGAAGCCGGCACAATACCTGCGGGCACTATAGGACGAGTCGGCCGAAGGCTTCCCAGCAATACCACAAGCAGCCCGTGTGTTATTCGCACGGCGAAGGCTTCGACAGCGAGTTCAGCGGCAAGACCTGCCGCACGCAACGTCGCGACCCCTTGCACAGGCGCCTTGCCTTGACCATATTCGGCAGCGACGCCGGTAGCCCGGCGCCGTGGGGCCTTGGACAATCCCGCGGAAGTAGGTTGTCCAGACAACGATCCTGAGGAAGGTGGAGCATTCCATGAGCAATTTCGATCCAAACGCTTCGGCCTGGGGCACGCCATACGCCCAGACCCGCAGCGCAGCCGAGATCGATCAGGGCCTGCGGTCCTTCATGCTCGGCGTTTACAACCACATGATCCTGGGCCTCGCCATTTCCGGCCTGGTCGCCATGGGCGCGAACATGCTCGCCGGCGGTTCGCTGCGGACGCTGACGCCGTTCGGTCAGCTGCTGTATCTGAGCCCGCTGAAGTGGGTGGTCATGCTGGCCCCGCTGGCGTTCATCCTGTTCTTCTCGTTCCGCGTCGAACGGATGTCGGCGGCGAGCGCGCGGACGATGTTCTATGCCTTCGCGGCTGTGATGGGCCTGTCGCTGTCCTCGATCCTGATGGTGTTCACCGGCGGATCCGTGGTGCAGATGCTGTTCGTCACGGCGGCGGCCTTCGGCGGTCTGTCGCTGTTCGGCTACACGACCAAGAAGTCGCTGTCGGGCATGGGCTCGTTCCTGATCATGGGGCTGATCGGCCTCGTGATCGCCTCGCTGGTGAACCTGTTCATGCAGTCGAGCGCGCTGCAGTTCGCCATTTCGGCGATCGGCGTGCTGGTGTTCGCGGGCCTGACAGCGTGGGATACGCAGCGGCTGAAGGAAATGTACATCTACTCCGATCTCGACGCGGAGAACGCGGCGAAGCTGTCGATCAACGGCGCGCTGTCGCTGTATCTGAACTTCGTCAACATGTTCCAGATGCTGCTGAGCCTGTTCGGCCAGCGCGAGGAGTGACGGCGCGATCGGGCGGGCCGTGCGCCCTCCCGACGGGCTCCTCGCCAGCCAGGCATGCGAACCCCGGCGTTTCAACGCCGGGGTTTTTCATTGCGGGGCGAGGCGAAACATCGTCCCAAGGTCACGACGCAGGCTCATGAAGACCCGCACGCCGCCGACCGCTGTCCTCACCCTCCCCCTGACCGGTCAGCTCACGACGCTGAGGCGCCTGTCGAGCACGCGCAGCACCCGCGCCAGCTCATGGCCGCGCTTCAGCACCCTCCCGCCGGTTGTCAAGATGCAGTAGGCCCCCTGCCTGCGCGCGAGCGCCGGGTTCTTGACGATGCGATAGAGCGGCATCTCCGAGGTGCGACGGAAGACCGAGAACACGGCCACATCCTTGAGAAAATCGATGGCGTAGTCGCGCCATTCGCCGGCCGCGACCATCCGGCCATACAAATCGAATAGCGCCCTGAACTCCTGACGGTCGAATGTCACTTGCGACGGGGCTGGTCGCAGACCTGGCAACGCCACGACATTGGAGGCCAAGCTGGGGCGCTCGCCATCCTGGCGCTGCTCAACTTCGCTGGTCTCCATCTCGCTCAAGGACGGATCACCTGTGTTAAGCCGACTGATCGTCTCATCATGCGCCGGCGGGCAGCCCGGGGCAAGCGGAGCAGACGCCCCGCCAACGACTCCCCAAACACGGTCGTCCCGGGGTTCGGCACGCCCCATTTTCGCCTGCTTGGGGTCAATCGAACACCATGTTCGGATGTAGTGTCTGCATCGTTGCCTCGACGGTCCGGTTTGACGATGATCCTGGTCACGTCAGCCCCCCAGCCCCCCAGGGTTGTTGTCAGACCGGGCCACTTGACATCGAGGTCACTGGCCGGCGTCCGCGCCGGCCTTTTTCTTGACTCCTGGCCTGCCTCCGCACCGGCCTGTTCCATCGGCGTCCCTCATCGCGCCTGCGCGTGGTAAGCCTCGTTCGGGCGCATGTCGACGGCAGAAGCCAGCCGGTTCGACATGTTGAAGAAGGCTGCGACTGCGGCAATGTCCCAGATGTCGCGCTCGCCGAACCCGGCAGCCCGCAGCGCCTCGCGATCTGCGTCCCCGATCTCGCTCGACGCCTTCGTGACCTTCTCCGCGAAGGTCAACATCGCCCTGTGGCGAGGCGAGAGCGCAGCCGCCCGCCAGTTCATCACCATCAGCTCGCCAAGCACAGGATCGCCGGAGAGCTGCCGCACGGCCGCGCCATGCGCGGTCAGGCAGTAGAAACAGCGATTCGCCGACGACACCGCCACCGCGATCATTTCGCGCTCCAGCTTCGACAGTCCCGAAGGCGCCAGCATCAGGTCGTTGTAGAACGCCACGAAGGCAGCGAGCCTCGCGTCGTCGTGGGCGTAGGCTGCTAGGACATGCGGCACGAAGCCGATCTTCTCGCGGCATTTGTCGAAATAGGCCGCCATCTCGGGCGAGAGCTCGGCCTGCGGAAGATCGAGCGCCATGACGCGATGATCGGACTGTTTCGCGGGCCGCTCGCCCGACTCCGGTTTCTTCGCGGTATCCCTCGCCGACGCGCCAGCGCCTGATTTGCTCATCGTCATTCTCCGTCATCTGGACCAGGGAGTGGATGCCCTGTCGATCTGCGACCAAAGTTGCATGCCCTGTCTGCATGTGCCATCGCTTCCGTGCAAAAGCAGACGACATCATAGCCCGTCCGCCTCCGGGGGGAGACCATGGCGAAACGCAGCGCGCCCAAGGCAGCCGCCACGACATCACGTGCGGATGGCGCAGGCCCTGCGGGCCAGGTCCCGGTGATGCCTTCCGATTTCCCGGCCTTGCTCTTCGGCCGCGTCGCCGCAGAGGATCGCGCGCGTTACGGTGAAGCGGATCTCATCCGTCTGGCCGAGCGCGCCTATCAGGCGTTGGCCGCCCGCCGCTCGAAGGGCGAGGCATCAATCACGCTGTCCGATATCACCGTGACCATCGACGGGGTCGCCCGCACGCTGACAGTGATCGAGGCCGTCAACGACAACATGCCCTTCCTGCTCGATTCCACGCTGGCCGAGCTCGGCGAGCAGGGCCTGGAGCCAACCCTGGTTGCCCATCCCATCATCGCCGTCGCGCGCGCGGCGGACGGGACCTTCAGCCAGGTCGCCGGCGACGCCACGGCGCGTGCTGTGGAAGGCGCCTTCCGCGAGAGCCTCATCCACATTCATGTCGAGCAGATCGCCGATCCGGACCGGCGAGCGCGCCTTCTGGCCGGACTGACGCGGGTCTATGCAGATGTGCGCAGCGCAGTCGATGACTGGGCCTCCATGCGGCTTCGGCTGGCGACCGCCATCCAGGCCTATCGCGCCAACCCTCCGCCCTTGCCGGAGGACGAGGTCGAGGAGGCGCTGCGCTTTCTCGAATGGATCGGCGCCGACAACTTCACGTTCCTCGGCATGCGCGAATATCGCTTCGCCGGCGGCGTGCAGGCCGTCGCCAGCGCCGATCCGGTCAGCGGCTCGGGCCTTGGCCTGCTGCGCGACCCCGATGTGTTGGTGCTCAGGCGTGGCCGCGAACTCGTGGCGATGACGCCCGAGATACGGGCCTTTCTGGCGAAGCCCAAGGCGCTGATCATCACCAAGGCGAACGTCAAGAGTCGCGTCCATCGACGCGTCCATCTGGACTATGTCGGGGTGAAGCTGTTCACCGCCGACGGCCGGCTGGAGGGCGAGCTGCGCATCGTGGGCCTGCTGACCTCCAGCGCCTACACCGGCTCGGCGGCCAGCGTGCCCTATCTCAGACTCAAGATCGCGCGCGTCAGCAAGATGGCCGGCTTCGACCAGGCCAGCTATTCGGGCCGCGCGCTGATGAACGTGCTGGATTCCTACCCGCGCGACGAGCTGTTCCAGATTTCCGAGGAGCAGCTGCACGCCTTCGCGCTCGACATCCTTCGCCTCACGGAGCGCCCCCGCATTCGGGCGCTGGCGCGGGTCGACGAGTTCGACCGGTTCGTCTCCGTTCTCGTCTTCATTCCGAAGGATCGCTACGACACGACCGTGCGCCGGCGCGTCGGGACGTTCCTTGCGCAGATCTACCAGGGCCGCGTCTCGGCGTCCTATCCGAGCTATCCGGAAGGGCCACTGGCGCGCACCCATTTCATCATCGGGCGCGATGGCGGAGCCACGCCGCTGGTCGGCCGCGACACGCTCGAGGCGGGCATCGCTGCGATCGTGCGCACCTGGGCCGATGCGCTGAAGAGCGCGCTGGAGCGCAGCCGGGGGCTCGACGCCCGGGCCCTCGCGGAGCGCTATGCCGAGGCCTTCGGTGCCGCCTATCGCGAGACCTATTCGGCCGATCAGGCCATCCAGGACATCGACACGCTGCAGAAGCTGTCGGCCGCCCGCCCCCGCGCCGTCGATTTCTACCGCCGCGAAGGCGATGATACGCGCCGGGCCAATCTCAAGGTGTTCACGCTGGGCGCCGCCATGCCGCTGTCGGAGCGGGTGCCGATCCTTGAGAACATGGGCCTCAGGGTCATTTCGGAGCGCACCTTCCAGATCATGCCGGGCACCATCGCCGGCGCGGAGCCCGAGCGGGTCTGGCTGCACGACATGGCGCTCGAGCGCGCCGACGGCTCCGAAATCGACCTCGCGAGCGCAGAAGGCCGGATCGAGGCCGCGCTGATGGCGCAGTTCCGGTCCGCCGCTGAATCGGATCGCTTCGACCAGCTCGTGCTCACCGCCGATCTCGGCTGGCGCGAGGTGGCGCTGGTGCGCGCTCTGGGCCGCTATCTGCGCCAGGCCGGGATCGCATATGGCCAAGCCTACATCGCGGACGCGGTGGCCCGCCATGGCCCGATCATGCGACTGATCGTCGAGGCCTTCATCAATCGCTTCGATCCCCACCGCGCCGACCATGTCCGGGCCGCTGAAGTCGCAAGGCTTTCGGCCGCAATCGATACGGCTCTCGCGGGCGTCGCCAGCCTCGACGAGGACCGCATCCTGCGCCGCTTCGTCAACCTCATCGACGCAGCCGTGCGCACCAACTTTTTCCAGCTCGGCGACGATGGCATGCCGCGCGCCACCATCGCCTTCAAGTTCGAGAGTCGCCGCATCGAGAGCTTGCCAGCGCCGCGTCCGCTCTACGAGATCTTCGTCTACAGCCCGCGCGTCGAAGGCGTGCATCTGCGCTTCGGCATGGTGGCACGCGGCGGGCTGCGCTGGTCGGACCGGCCGCAGGATTTCCGAACGGAGGTGCTGGGTCTGGTCAAGGCGCAGCAGGTGAAGAATGCCGTGATCGTGCCGGTTGGTGCCAAGGGCGGTTTCGTGCCCAAGGCCCTTCCCCCCGCCTCCGATCGCGCCGCCTGGCTTGCCGAAGGCACGGAATGCTATCGCATCTTCGTGCGGACACTGCTGGAGCTCACCGACAACCGCGACGGCGAACGCATTGTGCCCCCCGCCCTCACCGTCCGCCATGATGGGGACGACGCCTACCTTGTCGTGGCGGCTGACAAGGGCACGGCGACCTTTTCCGACACCGCAAATGCGCTCTCGGCCGAAAAGGGGCATTGGCTGGGCGACGCGTTCGCCTCCGGCGGGAGCCAGGGCTACGACCACAAGAAGATGGGCATCACCGCCCGCGGCGCATGGGAAGCCGTGAAGCGCCACTTCCGCGAGATCGACCACGACATCCAGACCACGCCCTTCACCGTCGCCGGCGTCGGGGACATGTCGGGAGACGTGTTCGGAAACGGCATGCTGCTGTCGCGGCAGATCAGGCTGGTGGCTGCTTTCGATCACCGCGACATCTTCCTCGATCCGAACCCGGACCCAGCCGCCTCCTTCGTCGAGCGGGAGCGGCTTTTCGCCATGGCCCGTTCGAGCTGGCAGGATTACGACAGGGCGCTGATCTCACCCGGCGGCGGCGTGTTCCCGCGGACGGCCAAGGCAATCCCGCTGTCGCCCGAGGTGCGCATGATGCTCGCCCTCGACCAGCCGGAAGCAACGCCCCAGGAGGTGATGCAGGCCATCCTGTGCGCGCCGGTGGATCTGCTCTGGTTCGGCGGGATCGGCACCTATGTCCGCGCCTCCAACGAGACAGACGCCGAGGTGGGCGATCGCGCCAACGACGCCATCCGCATCACCGGGCTTGAGGTCCGCGCCAAGGTGATCGGCGAGGGCGCCAATCTCGGCTGCACCCAGCGCGGGCGCATCGAGGCGGCACGCGCCGGCGTGCGACTGAACACCGACGCGATCGACAACTCGGCCGGGGTCAATACCTCCGACCTCGAGGTCAACATCAAGATCGCGCTGAGCGTGCCCGAACGCGACGGGCGCCTGTCCCCCCAGGATCGCAACAGCCTGCTCGCCAGCATGACCGACGAGGTCGCCAGCCTCGTGCTGCGCAACAACTACCTGCAGTCGCTGGCCTTGTCCCTGGCTGAGCGGCGGGGAAGCGCGGAGCTGGCGCCGGCCCGCACATTGATGCATCGGCTGGAGCGCGAGGGGAGGCTCGATCGCACGATCGAGAACCTGCCCGACGATCGCGCGCTGGACGCCCGCGCCCAGCGCGGCGAGTCGCTGACCCGGCCCGAACTGGCCGTGCTGCTGGCCTATGCCAAGCTTGCCCTTCACGATGAGCTGCTGGAAAGCTCCCTGCCGGACGATCCCTGTCTTGCCAGCGAATTGACGCGCTATTTCCCGCGACCCCTGCGCGAGCGCTTCCCCGATGCGATCGCCGGCCACCGGCTGCGTCGCGAGATCATCGCAACGCAGATCGCCAATGCGGTGATCAACCGCGGCGGCCCCTCAGTGGTGGCGCGCCTCGCGGACGAAACGGGCGCCAGCGCGCCGGCGATAGCCCGCGCCTACATCCTCGCCCGTGATGCCTTCGGCCTGCTCGACCTGAATCTTGCGATCGACGCGCTCGACGGGACGATCGCCGGCGCAACGCAGCTTGCGCTCTATGGCGCCGTGCAGGATGCGCTGGTCGCGCGCATGACCTGGTTCCTGCGCAACATCGATGTCTCGCGGCCGCTCGAGGCAGAGATCGCACGCTTTGGCGACGGGGCCCGCCAGATCTGCGCCAGCCATGACGGTGGCGGCGCGCGGATGGAAGCGCGCCGGCATTGGATCGGCCTGGGCGTGCCGCATGATCTGGCAGACCGCATGGCGTCGCTTGCCCTGCTGGACGCAGCGCCCGAAGCCGTGCTGACGGCGGAAGCCGCCGGTGCTTCGGCAGCCCAAGCCGCGGATGCACTGTTTGCAGTGGCGCGCGCGCTCGGGCTCGATGGCCTGAAGGCGGCCAGCCAGTCGCTGAAGCCGACGGATCGCTTCGAACGGCTTGCGATCGACAGGGCTTTGGAACGCGCCGATCTCGGCGTGCGTCATCTCGCCGTCACGGCGCTGTCGCGCCGCATAGCGGCCGATGCGATCATGAGCACCGACACGGCGCGCATGACACGCGAGCAGATCGCGGCGCTGCTCGAGACGAGCATGACCACCGCCAAGCTTTCCGTCGCGGCCAGCCTGATCGACGATCTGGCGCGGGTGAGCGCCCGTTGAACGCGTCGAAACCCGGTTTCGCGGACGGGCCTCTCGTGCTACCGCCGCGCGGGCAATTGGGAACAGCGAAGGGAATGGCCATGAACACTGCTGACATGCACGGCGCGTCCGGCGAGACCACGGCCGAGCCGACGCCTGCGGTCAAGGTCGACCCGAAACTGCTCGAGCTTCTGGTCTGTCCGCTCACGAAGGCGACCCTGGAATACGATGCGGCGCGTCAGGAGCTCATCTCGCGCCCGGCGCGCCTCGCCTATCCGATCCGCGATGGCATCCCGATCATGCTGCCGGAGGAGGCTCGGCCTCTGGAGTGACCGCTCCTAGAGGGCGAGGCCCCGCAACAGTTTCGGACCCGAATCGGTCCGTCCCGCCGCCTCTGCGATGAAGAACCGCTTGAGAAAGGGCGCGCGCTCCACCAGCCCGAGGCCCAGATCGCGCATCAGGCGCACGGGTTGCAGATCGTTCGAGAACAGCCGGTTGAGCCCGTCGGTCGCAACAGCCATCGCCACGGTGTCGAAACGGCGAGCGCGCTCGTAGGAAGCGAGCACGGCCGGCGACCCGATATCGAGGCCGAGCCGAGCGGTTTCCACGATCCCCTCCGCCAGCGCGGCAACATCCCGTAGGCCGAGATTCAGGCCTTGCCCCGCGATCGGATGCACCACATGGGCGGCGTCGCCGACCAGCGCCAACCGCTCTGCGACGAAGCGCCGCGCCATCCCCAGCATCAACGGGTAGGCCCTGACCGGGGAGGCCAGCGCGATCGCCCCGAGCGCATGGCCGAAGCGCAGCTCCAGCTCCTCCATCAGGTCCTCGCGCGACAGGGAGAGCAGCGCTTGGGCGTCCGCCGTGCGCTCCGTCCAGACCAGCGAGGACCGATGCTGGCCCTCGGGCGTCGGCGGCAGCGGCAGGATCGCGAAGGGCCCCGCAGGCATGAAATGCTCGTGGGCGCGGCCGTGATGGTCGCGCTCATGATGAACGGTCGCGACGATGCCCGACTGGCCATAGCCCCAGCCGACCCAACCGATGCCGGCCTGCGCCCTGAGCGCCGAGCGCTTGCCGTCGGCCGCAACCACAAGCGCGCCCCGCAGGGGTTCGCCATCGGCAAGGGAGACCGTGACAGGCCCGCCGGTCTCCACCGCGGCCCCCGTCACGCGATCGGCAACAAGCGCGACGCCGGCCTCGCGGCAGGCCTGCTCCATCACGCGGTTGAGGGTGCGGTTGAACACCATGTGGGCGAAGGGCTCCCCCTCGGCCTCGCGGGTGAAGCTCAGATAGATCGGTCGCACCGCGTCGCGCGGGCGACTGTCGGTGATGACCATGTCCTCGATCGCCTGCGCGCCTTCGGCCATGCGCTCCCAGACACCAAGCGCGCAGAACAGTCTTCGCCCGGCGGCGGCGATGGCGTAGGCCCGGTCATCCTCGCGCACCGTCGGTTGTCCGAGCGTCGGATCGACCACGGTGACGCCGAGCGCGTCGCCGGCTGCCTGCTTGAGCGCCACCGCCAGCGTCAGGCCGGCGAGCCCGCCTCCCGCGATGACCACCGACCGGAGGGGCGATGCGGCAGAAGACGCCGACGCCTTGCCTGTTGACGCTGTTGACCGTCGGGCCATCGCGACCTCCTCGAGAACCGGACCGGCGCCCGGCTCGCCGCACAGATCGGGCGAGCGTCGGAAGCGCTTGACGCACCTGTTTGAACCTCGCTCTCTGCGCTTGCAAGGCGGCGGCTTGACACGATGCCGATCAAGCGCGCCCGTCATCAACCGCGGAGGCCCCGCTTGTCGCCCGAATCTGCCGCACCGGACCCGCTCGAGATCCTGCTCGCGATCCTCGACATCGAGCAGCTCGACCGTGACCTCTTCAGGGGTCTGACGCCGCCGGAGGGGCGCGCGCGCGTCTTTGGCGGGCAGGTGGTCGCGCAGGCCCTGGTTGCGGCCTGCCGGACGGTCGAGGGTCGCCCCCCGCACTCGCTTCACGCCTATTTCCTGCTTCCCGGCGACCCTGCCCTGCCGATCATCTACGAGGTCGAGCGCGTGCGCGACGGCCGCTCCTTCACGACGCGTCGCGTCGTGGCGCGCCAGAAGGGCGAGGTGATCTTCGTCATGTCGGCCTCGTTCCATGCGCAGGAGTCCGGCCACGATCACGCCATGGAGATGCCCTCCTTCCCCGACCCGGACAGCCTGCCGAGCATGTCCGAAATCGATCCCGCCCTGCTCGCGGCATTGCCCGAGATCGTCCGCGGCTTCTTCGCCCGCCGCCGCGCCATCGAGCTGAGGCCGGCCGACCTGTCGCGTTATGTCGCAAGGGGGACTGGGCCTGACCATTTCGGCGTGTGGTTGCGGGCCTGCGATCGGCTTCCCGACGACCCGCTGATCCACGTCGCGGTGCTGGCCTACGCCTCCGACATGACTCTGCTCGACGTCGCGCTCGCGCCGCACGGCGCGAGCGTGTTCGACCCGGGCATCCAGGCGGCAAGCCTCGACCACGCCTTGTGGCTGCACAGGCCGTTCCGGGCCGACGACTGGCTGCTCTACGCCCAGGACACCCCATCCGCCTGCTCAGGCCGCGGCTTTGCGCGCGGGCTGATCTATGATCGCACGGGCCGGCTCGTGGCTTCGGTTGCCCAAGAAGGACTCATCCGGCCACGGCGCGTCCAGGGCCAAGCCGCAAGAACTGCCTAGAATTCCGCCACCTGCCTCTTTCAGATGCAATCTACTGCCCGGCTTGCCGCACTCGGCCAGACAGACCGGACAGTTCGCGCGCACCGCACCACAACCCAGCCCGTCGGCCGGGCGTGGCACGGTCCTTGATTGCCGCATGTCGAAGCATCCGGGCGTTCCCGGACGCTCACCGTCAGATATCAATCCCGGCGTCCATCGCCGGCCGGCTCATGCGGGGTGCGAGGCAACATGAAAATCGTGATGGCCATCATCAAGCCGTTCAAGCTCGAGGAGGTGCGCGACGCGCTCACAGCCATCGGCGTGCACGGCCTCACCGTGACCGAGGTGAAGGGCTACGGCCGCCAGAAGGGTCACACCGAAATCTACCGTGGCGCGGAGTACGCCGTGAGCTTCCTGCCGAAGATCAAGATCGAGGTGGCCGTGGCCAACGATCTCGTGGGCAAGGTGATCGACGCCATCACCGGTGCAGCCCGCACGGGACAGATCGGCGACGGCAAGATCTTCGTTTCGTCGATCGAGCGCGCGGTGCGCATCCGCACCGGCGAGACCGATCAGGACGCGCTCTGAGACCGCACACGACCTTCTGGAGAATCATGCCCATGTCCAAGTTCCTTCGTTCCGGAACGCTCCTCGCCAGCCTCGGCGCGGCGCTCCTTGCCGCGGGCCCCGCGCTCGCCGAAACGCCCGTGCCCAACAAGGGCGACACCGCTTTCATGGTGATGTCGGCAGTCCTCGTGCTGCTGATGATCCTTCCCGGCGTCGCGCTGTTCTACGGCGGTCTCGTGCGCAGCAAGAACATGCTGTCCGTGATGACGCAGGTGTTCGCGGCGGTGTGCCTCGTCGCCGTCATCTGGGTCATTTACGGCTATTCCCTCGCCCTGACGGCCGGGGGCAGCCTGAACGCATTCATCGGCGGCTTCTCGAAGATGTTTCTCGCCGGAGTCGACAAGGATTCCGTCTCTGACACCTTCACCAAGGGCGTGGTGATTCCCGAGTACGTGTTCATCAGCTTCCAGATGACGTTCGCGTGCATCACGGCAGCCCTGATCGTCGGCGCATTCGCCGAGCGCATGAAGTTTTCCGCCGTGATGCTGTTCATCGCGCTGTGGGTGACCTTCGTTTACTTCCCGATTGCGCACATGGTGTGGTTCAACGAGGGCTATCTCTACAAGCTCGGAGCTCTCGATTTCGCCGGCGGAACGGTTGTCCATATCAATGCAGGTGTCGCCGGCCTTGTTGGTTGCTACCTTGTCGGCAAGCGGATCGGCTTCGGCAAGGAGGTGATGGCGCCGCACTCGCTGACCATGACCATGATCGGCGCGGCCCTGCTCTGGGTCGGCTGGTTCGGCTTCAACGCCGGCTCCAACCTCGAGGCGACCGGCGTGGCAGGCCTCGCGATGATCAATACCTTCGTCGCAACGGCCGCCGCCGGTCTCGCCTGGCTCTTCGTGGAATGGGCCGTCAAGGGCAAGGCGTCGCTGCTGGGCACGGTCTCGGGCGTTATCGCCGGGCTGGTGGCTGTCACACCGGCTGCGGGCCTGGCCGGTCCGATGGGCGCCCTCGTGCTCGGCGTTGTTGCGGGCGTGGTGTGCTTCTACGCTTGCACAAGCCTCAAGAACGCACTGGGCTATGACGACACCGCCGATGTGTTCGGCATCCACGGCGTCGGTGGCATTATCGGTTCGATCGGCACGGGCATCGTGGTGGCTCCGGCGCTCGGTGGCGTCGGCGTCGATGGCTACGCAATGGGCGCTCAGGTGTGGAAGCAGACCGTTGCAGTGCTGGTGGCGATTGGGTGGTGCGCCGTGGTCTCGTTCGTGCTGTTCAAGATCGTCGATGTCATTGTTGGCCTGCGGGTCACGGCCGAGCGCGAGCGCGAGGGACTCGACATCGCCGAGCATGGGGAGCGCGCCTACAACTACTGAACAGGACAGACCCTGCCCAACAACGGACCCCGGCCGCAAGGCCGGGGTCTTTCTTTCGGGCCAAGGCAGGCGCCACGGACAAGGTTAAGCGGCGCTTAACCCGGCGAACCTACTGTGCGAACGCGGCGGTTGGGCTGGCTCGCCAGGTCAGGTCGCTTGCCCGTTTCCGTTCAGTCCAGGCGTCCGAGCCGTTCCGCCCATGCGCATGATCCGCCGCCGCTCCCTCGCCGATCATCTGCCGGACCCGGTCAGGGCCTTTCTGGCGCGCAGTGCCGCGCGCATCGTCGCGGCCGCGCTGTTCGCCATCATCGGCTGGCTGATGCTGGCGCTGGCCACCTGGTCGGTGGACGATCCGAGCCTCAACAATGCCGTCGAGCGCGACATCGCCAACTGGATGGGCTGGCCGGGCGCGGTGGTGTCCGACCTGCTGATGCAGCTGGTGGGTCTCAGCGCCTTCGCGTTCCTCGTTCCGCCCTTTGCCTGGGCGATCAAGCTGCAACGGACCGGCACGCTCGGCCGCATCTCGCTGCGCCTCGGCCTGTGGATGGCGGGCGGGGCAGCGGCTGCGGGGCTGGTCTCAGCCCTGCCCTCCACGCCGCGCTGGCCTCTGCCGAGCGGTCTGGGTGGCGTCATCGGCGACACGCTCTATCTCGGCTTCGGCAACCTGTTCGGCCTGGCCGGTTCGCCGTTCAACGGGCTTGCTGCGCTTCTGTTCTTCGCGATCGCGATTCTCGCGACGACAGCGGCCGCCGGATACGCGTTCGCCCGCGACGCCGACGACACCGACGAGGATTTGCGCGCCGCTGCCGACGAGGAAGACGATTCCCCTGCCGCCGATCGCGAGCCCGGCCTCGCCGTGATCGCGCTGGGCGCGCTTGCCCACGCAGCCATGAGCGCGGCCGCTGCGGTGCGACGCTGGACCGCCGGTCGCTCCGTCGCGCTGGCCGGCATGCCCACGGACCACGCGGTCGGCGGCTCTGTGGGCCGACAGCACGCCCTGCGCCGCGAACCCGCTTTCGCGCCGCGTCAGCCTGCGGCCGTCGCTCCCCGAGCGCCCGGTGGCGCTGAGGATCATGCGCGAGGCGACGACGACGCCTTGATCGGCACCGCTATGCCCTGGGACGACGAGACGCGCGATGATCGCGCTCCGGTGGCGACGCGAGGGACAGGACCAGCCGCACGTTCCATGGCGAGCTCCGAGCCGCCCCATCCCGGCCGCGTCTCCGCCCCTCCACCCGCGCCGAAACCCGGCAAGCGGCTGCAGCGCGAGGCGCAGCCTTCGCTTCTCGAGCGCGACAGCTTCACCTTGCCGGCGCTTGCCTTCCTCGCGGAACCGAAGAAAAACGCCATGCCGCAGGTATCCGCCGATGCGCTGGAGCAGAACGCCACCCTTCTCGAGGGGGTTCTGGAGGATTTCGGCGTCCGCGGCGAGATCACGCAGGTGCGCCCGGGCCCGGTGGTGACGCTCTACGAGCTGGAGCCAGCCCCAGGCACCAAGTCGTCGCGCGTCATCAGCCTCGCGGACGACATCGCACGCTCGATGAGCGCGGTCTCGGCGCGCGTCGCCGTGGTCCCGGGCCGTAACGCCATCGGCGTGGAACTGCCGAACGCGAAGCGCGAAACCGTGTTCCTGCGCGAGCTTCTGGCCAGCGCCGATTTCGAGCAGAGCAAGCACAAGCTCGCCTTGTGTCTCGGCAAGACCATCGGCGGCGAGCCCGTGATCGCCGATCTCGCCCGCATGCCTCACCTGCTGGTGGCCGGCACCACGGGCTCGGGTAAATCCGTCGCGATCAACACCATGATCCTGTCGATCCTCTATCGGTTGAAGCCGGAGGAGTGTCGGCTGATCATGGTCGACCCGAAGATGCTCGAGTTATCGGTCTATGATGGCATCCCCCACCTGCTGACCCCCGTCGTCACTGATCCGAAGAAGGCGGTCGTGGCGCTCAAATGGGCGGTGCGCGAGATGGAGGACCGCTATCGCAAGATGTCGAAGCTCGGCGTGCGCAACATCGATGGCTTCAACGCACGGATCGCCGAGGCGAAGGCGAATGGCGAGATCATCACCCGCGAGGTGCAGACCGGTTTCGATCGCGGCACCGGCGAACCGATCTACGAGCAGGAGACGCTTTCGCTCGATCCGCTACCCTATATCGTCGTCATCGTCGACGAGATGGCCGATCTGATGATGGTGGCCGGCAAGGAGATCGAGGGCGCGATCCAGCGCCTCGCCCAGATGGCGCGCGCCGCCGGCATCCATGTGGTGCTGGCGACGCAGCGCCCCTCGGTCGACGTCATCACCGGTACCATCAAGGCCAATTTTCCGACACGCATCTCCTTCCAGGTCACGTCCAAGATCGACAGCCGCACCATCCTGGGCGAACAGGGCGCCGAGCAGCTGCTGGGCCAGGGCGACATGCTGTTCATGGCGGGCGGCGGGCGCATCACCCGCGTTCACGGCCCCTTCGTCTCCGATGCCGAGGTCGAGAAGGTTGTCGCTCACCTCAAGACGCAAGGCAGGCCCGACTATCTCGACGCCGTCACGGCGGAGGAGGGCGAGGCTGGCGCCGGCGCGCCGGATGACGACGGCACTGTGTTCGACAAGGGCGAATTCGGCGCCGGCGCTGGCGATCTCTACCAGCAGGCCGTCGCGGTCGTGTTGCGAGACAGGAAGGCCTCGACATCCTACATCCAGCGTCGCCTGCAGATCGGTTACAATCGCGCCGCCTCCCTGATGGAGCGGATGGAGAACGAGGGCATCGTCGGACCGGCCAACCATGCCGGCAAGCGCGAGATCCTCGTCGAAGGGCAGGAGACGGATGCCTGAGCGGCAGGGGGCCGCCCCGATCGCGCCCCTCGGCGAGAGCTTCCGACGCATCGGATCCAGAATGTGTCGCGCCACGGCCATGCGGATGCCTTCTGGTTCCGGCAAGAAGTGGTCGGGGCGCCTGACCAACAGCGTTTGCGTTGAAAGCGGGCATTGCAGAGGCCATGTGTGGGCCATGACGGCAGCCTCATCGGCATGAGATGGGCTTCGCCGTCGGCCGCGAGCCGAGGAAGGACCGATCATGCCGGGACAGCCCGACAGGGCCACGTCGATATTTAGCCAGCTTCTCCGACGCGGCGGGAAGGTCCTTGCCGCGCTGGGGACAGCGTCCGGTCTTGTCGCTGCACCGGCCCTGGTCCTGCCGCCAGCCCCTGTCGCTGCGCAACCCGCGACTGGCTCGCACCCGGAGCCTCCGCGCAGGCCCAGCGGCCTCGGAGCCATCGAAACCGCGCCGGCGACACCGGGTGGTCCCTTGCGTCTGACGCCCGAGGCACCCGCGCGACCCGCGCCGGCGACACCGGCGGCGGCAAGCACGGCAGCGATGTCCGAGCAGGAGGCGATCGATCGCGTCAACCGATACCTCAACTCCTTCCGCACGCTGATTGCCGATTTCTCGCAGATCGGCGCCGATGGACGGCGCTACGAGGGCAAGCTCTATGTCGATCGGCCAGGTCGCATGCGCTTCGAATACAGGCCGCCCGCCACCATCGAGGTGATCTCGGACGGCACCACGGTGGCGGTCCGCGACAAGCGGCTGGCGACGCAGGACAACTATCTGATCGGGCAGACGCCCCTGAAGTTTCTCCTGAAGGAGCAGATCGACCTGCGCCGCGACGTCAAGATCACCCGCGTGGTCGCAACGCCGGACTCGGTGCGGCTGACCATCGAGGATCGCGCCACGCTCGGCGGCACATCGCGCATCACGCTGCACTACGACCCGCGCGCCAGCGTGCTGCGGGAATGGGTGATCGTCGATCCGCAGGGATACGAGACCAATGTGCAGGTGGCAAACCTCGACACGGCGCGCAAGCCCGATCCGAACCTGTTCCGCATCAACCTCGAGCGCATTCTCGACACCAACCGGTGACAGGCGGGTGCAGCCCGTTCAGTTCGCGAACAAGCCCCGACTTGAATCGATGCAAGCCAGCACCAGAATCGGTTGCGAGGGCGGCTTGGGCGCGGATCGATGCCCCCGTCTCGGTCACGTCCGGCCCTCGTGTCGTGCACGGTCCCTCGTCGCGACAAGCGCCCAACCTTCCCCCGGGGTTGGGCGCTTTCCTTTCCGCAGGGGAGCCTCGTTGGCGCGCAACCGGCAAGGCGGGGATGACAAGCGCTTCGCGGACGCCCACCATGGCGCTCGCCCCATCCGCAAAGGCCCGTCTCGCCACATGCCGCTGAGTGTCGCCACCTGGAACATCAACTCGGTCCGCCTGCGCGCGGATCTGGTTGCAGACTTCTTGCGCACCGAAGCGCCGGACGTGCTCTGCCTGCAGGAGACCAAGACGCCCAACGATCAGTTCCCGGGCAAGGCCTTCGCGGCGCTCGGCTATGTCCATCAGGCCTTCATCGGCTCGAAAGGCTATAACGGCGTCGCCATCCTGTCGCGGCATGCCATCGCCGAGCAGGAGCGAATGGAGATGTGCGGACGCGACGATGCCCGCCACATCGCCGTGACGCTGGCCGACGGGCCAGGCGCCGGCATCCGGATCCAGAACTTCTATGTGCCGGCCGGCGGCGACATTCCCGACCCCGACCTCAACGAGAAGTTCCGCCACAAGCTGGATTTCCTCGCCCACATGGACCGCTGGGCCAGCGATACGCGCGCGACGAGCCGCCCCACCATCCTCGTGGGCGATCTGAACATCGCCCCGTATGAGCACGATGTCTGGAGCCACAGACAGCTCCTCGACGTGGTCAGCCATACGCCGATCGAGACCGGGACGCTCGAACGCCTGCGTGCCGATCAATGCTTTGTCGATGCGGTCCGCACGCTCAGCCCGGAGCCGACAAAGATCTACACGTGGTGGAGCTATCGCTCGCAGGATTGGGCGGCGTCCGATCGCGGCCGACGCCTCGATCATGTCTGGTTGTCACCTGATCTGTCGGGGTCGCTCGTCAGCGCCAGCATCAGGCGCGAGGCGCGGGGCTGGCCCCGTCCGTCCGATCACGTGCCGGTTACGGTCGTTCTGGATCTCTAGGACGCACGCTCGGGCGATCGATCGAAACCAGTCGCCAGCGCACGCGATCCAGCTCGGCGGTCAGGGTCGCCACGCGCTCGGCGATGGCGCGATGCAAGGCGGCGGCACTATCCGGGAACTCCTGCAGCACCCGCGCCATGAGCCCGCGCGAGATGCGCATCACCGTGGTCATCTCGCGCGCGATCGCGGTTGCAGGCCTTCGCACCTCGGCCAGCATCGCCGTCTCGCCGATCAGGACGCCCGGCCCGGCCGGATGGGGCGACGGCGAGCCATCATCTCGCGCATCGAGCACCAGTGTGCCGGACATGACGAGATAGGCTGCGTCGGCTGCGTCGCCCTTGCGGAACAGCACGTCTCCCGTCCGCAGGATCCGGGTTTCGGCCGCGAAGGCGATAAGCCGCAGCGCCTCCCGCGGCAGGAGAGCAAGCAAGGGCTGAGCCGCCAGCCTGTCGATGTCCTGTTCGAGCGACATGGTGCCGGGTCATGGCTCCAGCCGGTAACCGCCTGCATCCGTCATCAGGATGGTGGCGCGGCTCGCATCCGGCTCGATCTTCTGTCTCAGGCGGTAAATGTGGGTTTCCAGCGTGTGGGTTGTCACCGACGCGTTGTAGCCCCAGACCTCCTGCAGCAGCGTATCGCGCGGCACGGACTTGCGCCCGGCACGATAGAGGAAACGCAGGATCGCGGTTTCCTTCTCCGTGAGTTTCAGCTTCGAGCCCTTGGCCGAGACCAGCAATTTGGACCCGGGATGGAAGGTGTAGGGGCCGATCTGAAAGACGGCATCCTCGCTGGCTTGGTGCTGGCGCAGATGCGCGCGGATGCGTGCCAGCAGCACGGCGAATCGGAAGGGTTTCACGACATAGTCGTTGGCGCCCGCCTCGAGCCCATCGACCGTGTCGGCGTCGGAGCCCTGACCGGTCAGCATGATGATCGGCGGCTTGAAGCCAGCCTGCCGCATCTCCCGAACGGCGTCGCGGCCGTCCTTGTCAGGCAGACCGACATCCATGATGGCGAGATCGACACGCTCGGACCGGGCGAGCGCCATGCCGGCTGCGGCGGTGGCTGCCTGAAAAAGCGCGAACTCCCCCGATTGCAGAAGCTGCTCGGCCAGGGTCTCGCGCAGGACATCGTCATCGTCAACGAGGAGGAGCGTGGTGATGTGCGGCATGACAACAGGGAGGGTAAGAAGGACGGGGACGATCCGAGGGCAGTATCGCGGACCGGCCTCGGAAGCTGACAGCAATCTTGAGCCGGATCGTAACCGGAATCGGGCGGAACGGGAAATTGCGGCGATCAAGTTGACAGTTTAGACGACCCGCCCCGGATAGGCGACCCGCCGATCCCGCCTTGCAATGAGATTGCGCCGGCAAAAAGGTGCTGGACAAGCTGCCCGCCTGGGGTTCAGCTGGACGCCATGCCTTGCCGGGACATGAGCCGATGCCGCCGCGCCCGATTCGTCGCCTGCTCGTCATCCCCAGCGTCCTGGATCGCTGCCGAGGTGTGCTGATCGTCGGAACGAGCCGCTTTCCCTGCGCAATCGGCCGTTCGGGCGTCCGTGTCGAGAAGCGCGAGGGCGACGGCGCCACGCCGGTCTCCCGGCTGCCGCTGCGCCGCGTCTTCCTGCGTCCCGACAAGGGCCCCGCGCCAGCCACGCTTCAACCAAGGCGCTGGACGACACGCCATGATGCCTGGTGCGACGATGTGCGCGACCGGCGCTACAATCGGCTGATCAAGAAACCGGGCGGGGACGGCGAGGAACGGCTCTGGCGCGCCGACCATCTCTACGACATCGTGATCGAGCTCGGATGGAATGACGCTCCCGTTCGGCGCGGTCGAGGCTCGGCGATCTTCTGGCATCTGCCGCGAACAGGGCTGAGGCCGACGGCGGGCTGCATCGCCACGCCGCGGGCGGTCTTTCACAAGGTGCTGCCGCGCCTGGCGCAGAACGCCACGATCTGGATCACGGCGCGGGCCTTGAGCCGAAGATAGCCGAGCCGATGCGCACATGGGTGGCGCCAAGCTGGATTGCAGCGGCATAGTCCGCGCTCATGCCCATCGACAAGGTCGGCAGGTCGTGGCGCGTCGCGATCCGGGCGAGAAGGGCAAAGTGGGGCGAGGGCGGGTCATCGGCGGGGGGAATGCACATGAGCCCGCTGATGGTGAGACCATGGCGCTCGCGCAGACCGCACAGGAATCCATCCACGTCACGCGGCGAAACCCCGCCTTTCTGCGGTTCGTCGCCGGTGTTGACCTGGACCAGCAGCGTCGGGGTCCGGTTCTGCTTGGCGATCTCGCGGGCAAGCTCCTTCGCCAGGCTGTCCCGGTCGAGGGTCTCGATCACATCGAACAGCGCCACCGCTGCTCGCGCCTTGTTCGATTGCAGCGGACCGATCATGTGCAGGCGCACGTCGGGAAAGTCGGCCTTGAGCGCCGGCCACTTGGCGGCAGCCTCCTGGACATAGTTCTCGCCGAACACGCGATGGCCGGCCTCCAGCACCGGGCGGATGCTGTCGGGGCCGAACAGCTTCGACACGGCAACGAGCGTCACCGCATCGGGGTCGCGGCCCATGTCGCGCGCCGTGCGGGCGATGTCGGCGCGCACGGCCTGATAGCGAGAGACGACGTCCATGGTGGTTCCTCGATGCGTCCAATGCGCGCCAGCCGGGCGCGCGGCCCGTTGACCGGCACGACGCGATGGTGTCCTAGTCGCGACTGACCTTGCGGCGCAACCCTTTGTCGCGTCGCGCCGATCGATGGTCCTGCCGCGCCGTGCGGCCCGCAGGGTCATGAGGTCGTCTTGAAGCCTTCTTGCCGGATCAGACCATCAACCCATGGCGACTGAACGCTACAACCCCAAGGAAGCCGAACCCCGCTGGCGCAAGGCCTGGGACGATCAGGACCTCTACAGGACGCGCAATGACGATCCGCGTCCCAAGTATTATGTTCTTGAAATGTTCCCGTATCCGTCGGGTCGCGTCCACATGGGCCATGTGCGCAACTACACGATGGGAGACGTGGTCGCGCGCTACAAGCGCGCCAGAGGCTTCAACGTGCTGCACCCGATGGGCTGGGATGCCTTC
Source organism: uncultured Allobosea sp. (assembly GCA_964508635.1). Taxonomy (GTDB): domain Bacteria; phylum Pseudomonadota; class Alphaproteobacteria; order Rhizobiales; family Beijerinckiaceae; genus Allobosea. The sequence continues at coordinate 21,696 of CAZDUL010000007.1, forward strand.
GGCCTGCCGGCCGAGAATGCCGCGCGCGACAACAAGGTGAACCCGCGCACATGGACCTATCGGAACATCGAGGCGATGAAGGCCCAGCTCAAGAGCATGGGCCTGTCGCTGGATTGGTCGCGCGAGATCGCCACCTGCGACGCCAGCTATTACCGGCACCAGCAGGCGATGTTCCTTGACTTCTGGAAGGCAGGGCTGGTGGAGCGGCGCGCCGCAAAGGTCAACTGGGACCCGGTCGACATGACCGTTCTGGCCAACGAACAGGTGATCGACGGCAAGGGCTGGCGCTCCGGCGCGCCCGTCGAGCAGCGCGATCTCACGCAGTGGTTCTTCAAGATCACCTCTTTCGCGCAGGAGCTGCTGGACGGGCTGGACGGGCTCGTGCGCTGGCCGGAGAAGGTGAAGCTGATGCAGCGCAACTGGATCGGCCGTTCGGAGGGCCTTCTGCTGCGCTGGGCGCTTGACCCGGCGACGGCCCCGGCGGGCCATGACGAGCTGCAGATCTACACCACGCGCCCGGACACGCTATTCGGCGCCTCTTTCATGGCGGTGGCGCCGGATCATCCGCTGGCCAAGGCGGCATCTGCCGCCAATCCGGCGCTGGCTGCATTCTGCGACGACTGCCGACGCATGGGCACATCGGCGGCCGAGCTAGAAACCGCGGAAAAGCTCGGTTTCGACACAGGCATTCGGGCCATTCATCCCTTCGACCCGGACTGGAAAGTGCCGGTCTTCGTCGCGAACTTCATCCTGATGGACTACGGCACGGGCGCGATCTTCGGCTGCCCGTCCGGCGACCAGCGCGACCTCGATTTCGCCCGCAAATACGGACTGCCCGTTTTGCCGGTCGTGCTGCCGCCGGGCGAAGATGCCGCCACTTTCAGCATCACGGACACGGCCTATGTCGAGGCCGGCACGATGATCAACTCGCGCTTCCTCGACGGCATGACGACCGACGCGGCCTTTGCCGAGGTCGCCAACCGGCTCGAACACACGCTTCTGGCCGGCCGCCCGGTGGCCGAGCGAAAGGTCAATTTCCGGCTGCGGGACTGGCTGATCTCGCGGCAGCGCTACTGGGGCTGCCCGATCCCGGTCATCCATTGCGATGGGTGCGGCGCTGTGCCCGTTCCGAAGGATCAGCTTCCTGTCGAACTGCCGGCCGATGTCAGCTTCGACAAGCCGGGCAACCCGCTCGATCATCACCCGACCTGGAAGCATTGCCCCTGTCCGCAATGCGGCAAGCCAGCCCGGCGCGAAACCGACACGATGGACACTTTTGTGGACTCGTCGTGGTATTTCGCGCGCTTTACCGACCCGGGCAACACAAGCACACCCACCACGCCGTCGGCCGTGGATGGCGAGAACGGCTGGTTGCCCGTGCAGCAATACATCGGCGGCATCGAGCACGCGATCCTCCATCTGCTGTATTCGCGCTTCTTCGCCCGCGCCATGAAGGCGACTGGCCATCTCACGAACGTGGAAGAGCCCTTCTCCGGCCTGTTCACGCAAGGCATGGTGGTCCACGAGACCTATCGCGACACGTCCGGTCAGTTCGTGTTTCCGGCTGACGTCCGCTTCGAGAGCGATGGCGGGGCCCGCCGCGCCTTTCATGTCGAGACCGGTGAGCCGATCGAGATCGGCCCGATCGAGAAGATGTCGAAATCGAAGAAGAACGTGGTCGATCCGGACGAGATCATCGCCTCCTATGGCGCCGACACCGCGCGCTGGTTCGTGCTGTCCGACAGCCCCCCGGATCGGGACGTGATCTGGACCGAGGAAGGCGTTCAGGGTGCGAGCCGCTTCGTCCAGCGTGTCTGGCGACTGGTCAATGAAATCGCAGCACTGAAACCGGCCGGCGAGGGCGGTGCGGAATCCGAGGCTCTCGCCTTGCGGCGTGCGGCGCACAAGGCCCTGCTTGCGATCGAAACAGACCTTGAACGCCTCGCCTTCAACCGCTGCGTCGCACATGTCTATACGCTGGCCAATACGCTGCAGAAAGCGCTGGAAAGCGGTTCTGCCGTGCGTCCCGCCATGATAACCGCCCTGCGCGAATCCGCGCGCATCCTCATCCAGACGATCGCGCCGATGATGCCGCACCTGGGAGAGGCAGCCTGGGAGGCGCTGGGCGAGGCCGGACTGGTGGCTGCAACCCCTTGGCCGACGGTCGACCGCGCCCTGACGCTCGATGACGAGATCGTGCTTCCTGTGCAGGTGAATGGCCGCAAGCGCGCCGACATCACTGTTGCCGCCGATGCTGACGCACAAGCCGTCGAGGATGCCGTGCGCGCCCTCGACGCGGTGCAGAAGGCCCTGGAGGGCCGCCCGATTCGCAAGATCATCGTCGTGCCGCGGAGGATCGTGAATGTCGTGGGATGACCGCCTGCCGATTCGTGTTCTCGGACGGCTCGGCTTCGTGACGCTCGTCAGCCTGGCCGTCGCCGGTTGCATCCGCCCGCTCTATAGCAGCAGCACGCCATCCACTCTTGGGGGAAGCGTACGCTCGACGCTGGCTGCGATCGACGTGCCGATGATCGAGGGTCGCCTTGGCCATGCCTTGCGCAACGAGCTCGTCTTCCTCCTGGGAAGCCGGGACGGCTCGGAGGCGAAGCGCTATCGCCTGACCGTCGTCCCGACCGAGAACATCAGCGTCGCCATCGTCAACAGCGACGTGCAACGGGCCGACGCCGCCGCGGTCAACGGCACGGCCGCCTACCGCCTTGTGGCTCTGGCCGACAACCGCGAGGTCGCAGCTGGCTCGGTGTCCGCCTTCGCCACCTACGAGCGCAACCCGCAACGCTTCGCGAATTTGCGCGCCGCCCAGGATGCACAAGCGCGTGTCGCCCGCACGATGGCAGAGCAGATCCACCTTCAGTTGGCCGCGAAGCTGACCGGGCCGTGATCCGTCATGGCCGAGCTCAAGGCCGGAGAGGTCGCATCCGCGCTGGCTCGCCTCGATCCATCCATCCGTTTCGTACTGCTGTTTGGGCCGGATGAGGGGTTGACCAGCGAGCGAGCGCGGGATCTCGCCCGCGCCTGGGTGGGACGCGACGCGGATCCGACGCAGATCGCGCGGTTGGACGGCGCGCAGGTCGCGTCGCAACCGGGTTTGCTGGCGGACACCCTGCTCGGGGGAGCCCTCTTTGGCGGCAAGCGGGCCGTTCGCCTGACAGCCGGTCCACGCCCTCCGCTGGCCGCACTGGAGGCCGTCATGACGATGGAGCCTGCGCCGGACGCGCTGCTGATTGTCGAGGCGGGGGACCTGCCACCCAAGGCAGGCGGTCTGCGCCAGCTGTTTCGCAATACGCCCCGCGCACTGGCTGCCCCAGGCTATCCCGATCAGGGGCGTTCTATCGACATGCTGATTGACGAAGCGGTGCGCGGCGCCGGGTTGTCGATCGACAGCGAAGCCCGCGCCGAGCTTGCCCGTCGGCTCGGCGAGGACCGGCGCCAGTCGCGCCAGGAGCTGGACAAGCTGATCGCCTACGCCGGGCCGGGTGCTCGCCGCATCGGGCTCGAGGACGTCGAGGCGATCGTTGGCGATGCGTCGGCTCGGGAGATCGAGGATGTTGTCGATGGCGCCTTCACCGGATCGCTGGTCCGCGTCGACGCGGCGTTCGGCCGTCTTGTCGCTCGGGGCGAGAAGGCCGATATCATTCTCGGCTTTGCGCTTCGCCACAGCCTGAACCTGCTGGCAATCCGGCATGGCATGGAGACGAGCGGCATCACTGCCCGCGACGCGGCTGAGCAGCGCGGTGGCCTGCCCTTTCCACGCAGGCGTGATCTTGAAACAGCCTTGAACCGATGGAGCAGCGAACAGCTCGACCGGGCGATCGCGATCATCGGACAGGCGGTCGATCAGGCCCGTCGTCGTCCCGAGCTGGCCGAGGCGATCAGCCTGCGCGCGCTGTGGATGGTCGCCTTGATCCCGCAACGCGCGGCTTGAAGCAAGGTTACGCCTTGAGGCGGCGGCACAGCCCGTCGAGCTGTTCAAGTGTCTCGTAGCGGATCGTGATCTGGCCCCCGCCGCCACCGTGATGCGTGATGTTGACCTTGAGACCCAGCACATCTTCGAGAGCCAGTTCGAGCGCCCGGGTGTCCGGATCCTTCTCCCGGCGTGGCTTGCGGGATCTTGTTGCGGCGTCTCCGCCCGCTTCCCCCTGCGCGATCCGCTCCACATCGCGAACCGTGAGGCCCTCGTTGACAATCCGCTCGGCAACCGCTTCGGGCGAGGCGACCGCGAGGAGTGCACGGGCATGTCCTGCCGACAGGGCGCCATCAGCAACACGCCGCCGGACGGCTTCGGGCAACTTCATCAGCCGCAAGGTATTCGCCACATGGCTGCGGCTTTTTCCGATGACCTGAGACAGGTCATTCTGCGTGTAGCCGAACTCGGCGATCAACTGCTCGTAACCGGCGGCCTCCTCGAGGGGGTTGAGATCGGTGCGCTGCACATTCTCGACGATGGCGATCTCGAGCGCCTGCTTGTCATCGGCGACCACCTCGACGACCGGCACCTCATGCAGACCGGCCTTCTGCGCGGCGCGCCAGCGCCGTTCTCCGGCAATGATCTCGAAGACACCATTCATGCCGGGCAGCGCGCGAACGATGATCGGTTGGATGATGCCCCGTTCACGGATGGACTGAGTCAGCTCGTCGAGGTCCTCGGCCTGGAAGCTCTTGCGCGGATTCCGGCTGTTCGGGCGCAGGAACTCGATCGGCACCTGACGCGTTCCGCGCGCCCGCTCGATGGCCACCCCCTCGTCGCTCACATCGCCGATCAACGCTGCCAGTCCACGGCCGAGACGGGACCGCCCTCCTGCTTCGTCCGCCATGCGTCCCTCCATTCCCTTTGATGTTTTGCGGTTTTGCAGACGACTCTGTTGCAGACGGATCTGGAACAGATTGTTGCGGTGCCGAATCGGTTACGCGCTCAACAAGCGCCGTTCGCGCTGGATGACCTCGGAGGCAAGTTTCAGGTAGGCCTGTGAACCGGCGCATTTGAGATCGTACAACAGTGCCGGTTTGCCGTATGACGGGGCCTCCGATACCCGCACATTGCGCGGGATCACGGTGTCATAAACCTTGTCACCCATGAACGCGCGAACATCCGCCATCACCTGACCGGACAGGTTGTTGCGCGGATCGAACATCGTCAGCACCACGCCCTGGATGTTTAGGCGGGGATTGAGGGTAGAACGCACCTGTTCCACCGTGCGAAGAAGCTGGCTGAGGCCCTCGAGGGCGAAGAACTCGCACTGCAAGGGCACCAGCACGGCGCTTGCCGCAGCAAGCGCATTGATGGTCAGAAGATTCAGTGAGGGCGGGCAATCGATCAGAACGTAGCCGAATCGTTCTTCATGCTGGTCGAGAGCGGAAATTGCCGCCCTCAAGCGGGTTGCGCGGTCCTTGGCCTGAGCGATTTCCAGCTCGACACCGAGCAGATCGAGCGTCGAGGGCGCGAGCCAGAGGTTCGGAACGGCCGTCGGGTGGATGACCTCACGCAAAGAACGCTCACCCGTCATCACGTCGAAGGTCGACGCTTTTCGCTGTCGCTGATCGAGACCCAGTCCGGTCGAGGCGTTTCCCTGAGGATCGAGATCCAGCACAAGTACCTTCTCGCCAACAGCAGCCAAGGCTGTGCCAAGATTGATCGCCGTGGTTGTCTTGCCCACGCCCCCCTTCTGATTGGCGAGGGCGAGGATACGCGCGGCGGTATCACGCGGACGGATCAGGTCAGACATGAGCGTGGTCATGAATGGAACTCTCCTCGCGGCTTTCAGCGGGCGGGGACATGCGGACCAGCGCAATGCGGCCACCCGGATCGGTCAGACTGGATGCCAACCTAACGGTGATGTTGCTATAGCTTGCAGCGTCGACCAGCTCCTTTTCTACATCTTGACCCTTTGGAAAAATACCCAACGTCCCTGTTCTCAACAACCTGTTTGTCCAAGTGATGAGCTGCGCCAACGGCGCAACGGCACGAGCACTGACATAAGACGCGCATTCGGGGAGACTTGTCTCGATTCGCCCCTCGATCACGTCGGCATCAAGCTGCAGCCGTGCAATCATGTGCCGCAGGAATCCGCATTTGCGGCTGTTTGATTCGATCAGCTGTGTGCGGCCGAGCCCCTGTTCCGTTCGGAGACAAGCAACGACCAAACCTGGGTAGCCGCCGCCAGAGCCGATATCGACCCAGAGACCAGTGTTGGGAGCATGCTTCAGAAGTTGGAGCGAGTCGGCAACATGGCGGATCCACGGGTCGTCAGCGAAGGTTGGGCCGACGATATTCTTCACGGTGTTCCAGCGGATGGTTTCATCCACGAGCGTCGCAAGCTTGTCCTCTGTTTCACGTGAAACAGGAAACTGACCCAGCGCGCGGCGACGATCAGGCATCAGGCTCATGCACTACATCCGAGGCCCGCATTCGCTTCGCATGAATGGCAAGCAGCGTCAGCGCGGCGGGTGTCATCCCCTCGATGCGGGCCGCATCAGCCAAGGTCCGCGGCGCCGCAGCCTCCAGCTTGACGCGTAACTCGTTTGACAAACCCGCCAGTGATCGCGAAAGCAGCCCCGCGGGCAGACATACGTCGCGATCGCGCTGATAGGCGGCGATATCGGCCTGCTGCCGGTCCATATAAACCGCATAAATGGCATCTGCCGTCACATGCTCCTGGGTCCGGCGATCAACCTCGGCGAGGTCCGGCCACACGCGCGCGAGCGCTTCGTAGGTGATGTCTGGAAATGACAACAGCTCGAACGCTGAGCGACGAACTCCGTCCTGGTTCAGGTGCAGCCCATGCCGAGCGGCCTCACGGGGGCTCAGCGATACCTCCCTCAAGCGACGCCGCAATCGCTCACGATCCGCTCGCTGTTTGTCGACGACACATTGGCGCGCAAGACCCACCACCCCCACTTTTTGCGCCACAGGGTTGAGACGTTCATCGGCGTTGTCGATTCGCAAGGAAAGCCGGAATTCAGCCCGGGAGGTAAACATCCGATAGGGCTCGGTAACACCCCGGCTCGTCAGATCGTCGATCATCACCCCGATGTAGGATTGGGTCCGATCGAGCACGATTTGGTCCAATCCGCCAGCGCAGCGCGCCGCATTGATACCGGCGAGGATGCCTTGGCCAGCAGCCTCCTCATAGCCGGTGGTGCCGTTGATCTGGCCAGCGAGGAACAATCCTTTTGTTGTCTTGACCTCAAGCGTCGGCAGAAGGGCCCGCGGATCGACATAGTCATACTCGATGGCATAGCCAGGTCGCACAATGACCGCGTCTTCGAGGCCCGGTAGCGTGCGGATGAACTCCTGCTGGACATCCTCAGGCAAAGATGTCGAGACACCATTCGGGTACACCAGATCGCTCTCGAGCCCCTCGGGTTCGAGAAAGACCTGGTGCGACGACCGATCGGCGAAGCGAACAACCTTGTCCTCGATCGACGGGCAGTAGCGGGGTCCCCGTCCCTGGATCGCACCGCCATACAGCGCAGACTTCGTTAGATTGTCGCGGATGACAGCATGGGTTCGCGCTGTCGTCATTGTTATGCCGCAGCTGACCTGTGGCAATGCAAGACCTTGAGTCATCGACGAGAAGAACTCGGGATCTTCGTCGCCGGCCTGCATATCGAGGACATCCCAGCGGATGCTGGTCTTCATCAAGCGTGGCGGCGTCCCTGTCTTGAGGCGACCGAGGGGCAGCGACAGGCTGTTGAGGGCTTCCGAAAGACGTTGAGCGGCTGCCTCGCCATAGCGCCCGGCTGAAAGTCGCCTTTGCCCGATGTGGATACAGCCGCGCAGAAACGTACCGCTGGTGATCACCAAAGAACCGCAGCCGAATCGATCGCCCGTGGCAAGCGTGACACCCCTCACACGTCCATGCTCAACCGCGAAATCGACGACCTCCCCGATCAAGACCGTTACACCAGACGTGCGATCAACGATATCCCGAACCGCCTTGCGATAGACCGCACGATCCGCTTGTGCACGAGGCCCACGGACGGCTGGCCCCTTGCGGCGGTTGAGCAATCGGAACTGAATCCCCGCCGCATCTGCGGCAACCGCCATCACACCATCCAGGGCATCGACCTCCCGAACCAGATGCCCCTTTCCCAGCCCTCCAATGGCCGGATTGCACGACATGACACCGATTTGTCCGGGATCCAGGGTTACAAGTGCAACGGTCGCACCGATCCGTGCTGCGGCACAGGCCGCCTCAACACCCGCATGGCCACCGCCAACCACGACAACATCAAAATGGGGTTCTGGGTGCATTGCCTCATGGTCTCCGGAGACCGCGTGTTTCACGTGAAACAACCGGGCGCGCGGAACCGCCGATCTCTTACTTGCCGATACAGAACGACGCGAACACCCTGTCAAGGACGCGCTCGACATCCACGCGGCCCTTGAGCCGACCCAACGCGTCCTGAGCCTGACGTAAGCCTTCCGCTGCAACCTCAACCGGAACCTTGGAACCTGCCAGCCGCAGAGCAGCGAGACAGGCATTCAACTCCACACGATGCCGTTCGCGCGCAACCAATGGCGGGTCGACATCAGGACCGAAGGAGAGCAGTTCGAGGATTCGCGCAACCAGCCGATCCAAACCGGCCCCCGTGTGTGCCGAGACATCGATATCGACGTCTTGCACTCTTCCAAGATCGCTTTTTGTCCCAACCCGCAGTCGTGGTGCCACAATGCCACGCGTGATGTCTTCCGCCGGCAGCACGTCGGGCGCGATCAACTCCAGAACCAGATCGGCCCGCTCGATTTCGGCACGCGCCCGGCGCACGCCCTCTCGCTCCACCGGATCTTCGGTTTCCCGCAAGCCGGCCATATCGATCAGGACAACTGGCCAACCGCCGAGTTGAAGGGGCGTTGCCAACACGTCGCGGGTGGTGCCGGGATGGTCGGTCACGATCGCCACATCCCGAGCAGCCAGAGCATTCAACAGGCTGCTTTTGCCAACATTCGGTGGCCCTGCAAGCACAACCCGAGCCCCGTCACGCGTCAGCCTACCCCGCTCCGCCCCCGCCAACACGCCCTCTATCTCGCGAGCGAGGATGGTGATCCGATCGCCAACATACACCCAGTCCAACGTGGACACATCGCCCTCGTCGGAAAAATCGAGCTCTGCCTCGACAAGTCCCCGGAGATCCAGCAAGCGCTCGGTCCACGCATCGAGTTTGGTCGAAAGTTCCCCGGCCAGCAACCGCTGCGCCTGATTGAGCTGCGCGGCGGTGTCTGCATCGAGGACATCACCGAGGGCCTCGACCTGGACAAGATCAAGCTTGCCGTTTTCGAAGGCGCGACGCGTGAACTCTCCTGGCAGGGCAGGGCGAATGTCATCCCGAAGGCTTGTTACAGTTCGCAGCACCGCCTCGATGATCGCAGGTCCGCCGTGAACATGCAGTTCGAGCATGTCCTCCCCGGTCGCGCTGCCTGGCGCGGCAAACAGAACCGCAAGGCCCCGATCCAGCACCTGACGCGTTCGAGGATCGGCAATGCGAACCAGCGTCATGCGCCGCGGTGCGAGCGGCCTGTCCAGAACCGTTTCGGAAATGAATCGACAGGCTGGCCCGGAAGCCCTGATGACCGCAACGCCGCATCGTCCCTGGCCGGATGACAATGCAACAACGGTGTCTGGCTGGCGCACCACCTTTTGAGCCTTTTCATCACGGAAACGAATCGGATCGGTAGCCGATCCTTCACGTGTTCATCGAATCAAAGAACTCGCTGTTCTGTTTCGTCTGCCGGAACTTATCGAGAAGAAATTCGATCGCATCCTGCGGCCCCATCGGATTGAGGATGCGGCGCAGCACATATGTCTTCTGGAGCTGGTCACGCGGCGTGATCAGCTCTTCCTTGCGCGTGCCGGACTTGAGGATATCGATGGCCGGGAACACGCGCTTGTCGGCAACCTTGCGATCCAGGACGATCTCGCAGTTGCCGGTGCCCTTGAACTCCTCGAAAATATGATCATCCATGCGGCTGCCGGTTTCGATGAGTGCGGTGGCCAGCACCGTGAGGCTGCCGCCCTCCTCGATGTTGCGCGCCGCTCCAAAGAAGCGCTTTGGCCGGTAGAGCGCCGCCGGATCCAGTCCTCCGGTGAGCGTCCGCCCGCTCGGCGTAACCGTGAGGTTAGACGCTCTGGTATAGCGCGTCAGGCTGTCCATCAAGA
>CAZDUL010000008.1:0-5860 GCA_964508635.1 uncultured Allobosea sp.
CTTCTTCAGCGACAGCGCGCAATTCAGCGCGGTCTGTCCGCCCATCGTGGGCAGAAGCGCGTCCGGCCGCTCCTTCTCGATGATCTTGGCCACGATCTCCGGTGTGATCGGCTCGACATAGGTCGCGTCCGCCAGTTCCGGATCGGTCATGATCGTGGCGGGGTTCGAGTTGACGAGGATGACGCGGTAGCCCTCCGCCTTCAGCGCCTTGAGCGCCTGCGTGCCGGAATAGTCGAATTCGCAAGCCTGGCCGATCACGATCGGGCCGGCGCCGATGATGAGGATGGAGGAGATGTCGGTGCGCTTGGGCATCGCGTGTCAACCGGCTGGAGACGCCGGGCTTTCCATGTTCGCGCGTCCGCCGGGGGCCGAAGGGACGTCTGCTGTCTCATCGGCCGCGCTGGCGACGGGGTGTGGGTGCTGAGCGGTCCCTATAGACCGGCTCCCCAGCCGGCGAAAGGGGCTTGTGCCGAGCCTGCCGCGCTGCCGCCACGGTGATCAGATCACTGGTCTGCGCGCGTCCGTCACCGGACCACGGGCACGATTGGCCCCGGCGAGAGCGCATTCTTCTCCACCGTCACGGTCTGCGTGCGTGCGTCCTTCGTGAAGGTCAGCTCGAACGGGTCGCCCGGCTGGGCGCGTGTCACCACCAGCCGGTCGCGGGAGGTCGGATCGCGCGGGACGATGGCTATCTCGTTGGTGCTCACCAGGACCTCGACATCGGCAAAGGCGTAGTCGGTGATCTCCAGCCGGTTGACCTTGCCCCAATCCTCCACGCGGCCGAGCAGGGGCGATCCCATCAGCACGCGGTCCACGCCGTCGCCCTTGCTGAAGCGATAGATGCCGCCAGTGTTCATGCGCACGATGTCGTTGCCGGTCCCGCCGCGGACCGTGCTGAAGAAGGCCGCGGTGATGTCGTCGTCGCCGGCCCCGCCATCGGCCTCGCCGCCGCCGAAGAGCAGCAGGTCATCGTTGCCCTCGCCGCCCTCCAGCGTCGCGATATCGAAGGCGGTCAACGTGTCGTTGCCGGTCCCGCCTGCCGCGAAACCCCCGCGCCTGAGGCTGATCGCGTCGTTGCCTTGGCCGCCATCGGCGTTGGCGACGGATTCACCGATGATGATGTCGTCGCCGTCGCCGCCGAAGGCGAGGCCGCCCTGCGCCTCCTCGTCCAGCGAAAACAGGGTGATGCGGTCGTTGCCGTCGCCGCCGACCGCCAGCGCGTTGCCGAACAGCACGTCGTCGCCGTCTTCGCCGTAGACGATGTTGCCGATCAGGATGTCGTCGCCCGCACCGCCATGGAGCACCGCGTTTCCTTCGGCAAGCACATAGTCGTTGCCGCCGCCGGCGCGGATTTCGGCATCGTTGGCGCCGGAGACCATGATGACGTCGGAGCCTTCCCCGCCCGTCACATCGACGGTTGCCAGCCGCCCGTCCTCGCCATTCGGGTCCGACAGGTCGAGCACCAGCGTGCCGCCGCGATCGCCCGTGCGGGCCTTCACGACGAAGCCCTCGTTGGACGAGGTCGGCCGGCCAGCGTCGGCCGCCCGGGCGATCGGGAAGGTGTCGCCTGGCGTGGCGGGGTCGATCACGAGAGAGACCTCGCGCGCTTCGAGCGAGCGGCGCGCCACCTCGACGCTAGCCTGGCCTTGAGCCTGCACCCGCGTCGGCAGGGTGCGCTCGAAGATGTCGCCCTGGCCTGCCAGCCGGGAGGCGGCATTGGCGATGATGCTGAGCGGAGCCGGCTTGCGCGCGCCGGCGCCGCGCGGGCCGCTGAGCATGCTCGCGAGCGCATTCGCAAGCGCTGCGCCGGGGCCCTCGAGCTTGACCGAGGCGGCGACCGCCTGCGCGATCGAAGCCGTCCCGCCGGTTCCGATCACGCTCGAGGAGGCTTGCGCGTTGGCGAGGCTTTCCGCCTGCAGGATGCGGTTCACGGCGATCCGGTTGGCGCGTTGCAGAGCCTCGCTGACCTCGGCGCTGCGCACGATGCCGCGCGCCTCCTCCACGCCGTTGATCGCTACGGAAAACTGCCCGACGCGCTGGCCGACGCGGTTGAAGTCGGTCGCCTGCGGTCGCAGGTTGGCTTGCGTGAGCTCGACCTCACGCCCGGCCGCTGCGCTCAGCTCGGAGAGCGTGCGCGCGCCGCGCCGCACACCTGCGGCCGCGATGAAGCCCGCGCCCAGGGCCCGGTTCGAAATCTCCACCATCGTTGCGCTCCGCCCGGCACGGGTGCGGCTTGCAACCGCCGCCTGCCGGGAATCACCGCTGATCCACCGCTATCGGTTGTCGGCGTGAAACCTTGCCAAGGGCTGAAAGAGATTGCGCGACCCCCACCGGTTCGCCCGTTTGTCATCCCAGCCTGCGGCCCAGCGATCGAGGGCCGGCTTCGGCGCGAGCAGGCTCGTTCAACCGGGGATGGCCGGGTCTTTGCCCGGCCATGTTGCAACCCAGCCAGTTGCCTTGCTTGCCCGATCGCCGCTACGGCTGGGCTCACGCTTCGCTCCATCACGATTGCCAGCCGTCTCCTGTGTTGCCCGTCCCGACTGTTCGGTCTGCGCCGATCCGCCTTGTCGTCCTCGCACTGGCCGCCTTGTTCGCCATCACGGCATCCGCCGCCGCCCAGACCCTCGCGGGTCCCGCGCCGGTGGCCTGGCGGCGCGGCGCCGAGGCTGCGGCCATCGAACGGCGCATCGACAGCCTGATCGCGCGCATGACGCTGGAGGAAAAGGTCGGCCAGCTGCACCTCTACGGCCGGCGCGAGGGCTTCGACTACAGCGAAATCCGCGCGGGGCGCATCGGCAACGTGATGAATTTCGTCGACCCGGCGGAGGTTCAGGCCGTGCAGCGCGCAGTGCGCGAGAGCCGCTTGAAGATCCCGCTGCTGATCGGCCTCGACGCCGTGCATGGCGTCTCGACCTATTTCCCGCTGCCGCTTGGCCAGGCTGCGACCTTCAACCCCGCTCTGGTGGAGGAAGCCGCGTTCTGGACGGCGCGGGAGGCGCGCCAGCTCGGGGTCAACTGGACCTTCGCGCCCATGGTCGACATGAGCCGCGATCCGCGCTGGGGCCGCGTGCTGGAAGGCGCCGGCGAGGATGTCCACCTCGCCAATGTCATGGCGGCGGCACGCACCCGCGGCTATCAGGCGGGCGGCGTGGTCGCGACCGTCAAGCATTTCGCCGGATACGGCGCGGGCGAGGCAGGACGCGACTACAATACGGCCTGGATCCCGACCGAGCAGCTGCATGACCTGCACCTGCCGCCGTTCCGTGCTGCGCTGGATGCGGGCTCGCTCTCGGTCATGGCAGCGTTCAACTCGATCAATGGCGTGCCGGCGACCGCGCACCGCCGTCTGCTGAGCGACCTGTTGCGCGGCTCCTGGGGATTTCGCGGGCTGGTCGTCTCGGATTTCGGCTCGATTCCCGAGCTGATCGCCCACGGCGTGGTGCGCGACGAGGCCGAGGCCGCGCGCCTCGCGCTCGCCGCCGGCATCGACATCGACATGATGGGCTTCGTCTATTCCCGTCACCTCGCCAAAGAGGTGCGCGCAGGCCGGGTACCGATGGCGCAGATCGATCGGGCGGTGCGGCGCGTGCTCAGGGTCAAGCTCCATGCCGGGCTGGACCGTATTCCCGACATCGACGCACGCACGGCGGAGGCTGCGCTGCAATCGCCACCGGCGCTGGATGCCGCCCGCCGGATCGCGCGCGAGTCGATCATCCTCCTGGAGAACAACGGCGTGCTGCCGCTCGATCCGGGGAAGGTGAGGAGGGTCGCCGTCATCGGCGCACTGGCGCGGCCGGATCAGGAGAAGGTTTGGACCGACCCCGCCGGTGTGCCGCGCAAGCCCATCGAGGCGCTCGACGCCGCCCTGGCCAGACTTCTGCCCACGACCGACATCACCTTCGCGCCGGGCGTCTCGACCTATTGCGGCAAGGAGTTCGCCGATCGCGACCTCGCCATCGGCCGCGCCTGGGCCGCAGATGTCATCGTCGCGGTGCTGGGCGAGGATTGCGAGTTCATGGGGGAGGGGGCATCCCGCACCCGCCTGACCTTGCCGGGCGTGCAGGATCAGCTGCTCGAAGACCTGATCGATACCGGCAAGCCGGTGGTGCTGGTTCTCAAGACGGGACGCCCGCTCGTGCTGACCCATCTCAGGAACCGCGTCGCCGCCATTGTCCAGTCCTTTCATCCCGGCTCCGAGGGGCGCACGGCGATCGCGGAGGTGCTTGCGGGCGCGGTCAATCCGTCGGGCCGCACAACGATGAGCTTTCCGCGCAGCGTCGGGCAGATTCCTGTCTATTACGACCATCTTCCCACCGGGCGGCCGCAGACGGCGGGGCGCTTCCGCTACGAGTCGATCTTCATGGACGAGGCGAACGAGCCGCTCTACCCGTTCGGCTACGGCCTGTCCTACACCCGCTTCGACTATGCCGACCTGACGGTGGAGACGCCGCGCGTGCGTCCCGATGGCCGGGTCCGCTTCAGCGTCACCGTGGCGAACACGGGTCATCGGGACGGGCAGGAGGTGGTGCAGGCCTATGTGCGCCAGCCGGTGGCGCGGCAATCGCGGCCGGTGCGCCAGCTCAAGGCATTCCGCAAGATCGCGCTCAAGGCCGGAGAGCGCCAACGCCTGACTTTCGAGATTGCGGCGGCCGATCTTGGCTATCACGACGCTCAGGCGCGCTACCGGATCGACCCCGGCAGCTTCGAGCTGTTCGTTGGCGGCTCCTCGCTGGCGGACCTGATGGGCGTCTTCACCGTCGCGACGGGGGCGGCTGGGCCGACAAGGGCCAGTTCGACGGCGAGGTGATCCTGAAGTCGGAAGCCGACAACAGCCCCGGCCGCGGGCAGGGCCGCAAGTTCGCGGCGGCGCATGGCCGGCCCGATCTCGGACACGGGTTCGTGTCGGCCGCGACAGCGCTGGGTGGCCTGGTGCTCAGCGTGTCGAGCGCGGGCACGCTGAAGGTGGGCGATCCGGCCGTGGTCGTGCTGCCTGCAAACGTTCCCTGAACGCCTCAGGGCAGCGCCGCCACCAGTTTGCGGAATGTGTCGCCGCGGTGCTCGAAATTGTGGAACTGATCGTAGGAGGCTGCCGCGGGAGACAAGAGCACGCAAACTTCGCCCTCGCCCGCGTGGCTGGCCGCGTCGCGCGCCGCGGCTGCGACCGCCCTGTCGAGCGTTCCGCTGATCTCGTGCGGGGCCGCCTCGCCGATGGTGCGGGCGAAATCCTCGGCCGATGCGCCGATCAGATACGCTTTGGCGATGTTGGGGAAGTAACGGCGCAGGCTCTCGATGCCGCCATCCTTGGGCTTGCCGCCGGCGATCCAGTAGATGGCGCGGAACGACGTCAGCGCCTTCTCGGTCGAATCGGCATTGGTGGCCTTGGAGTCGTTGATGAAGACGACGCGGCCCCTGCGCGCCACCTCCTCCATGCGGTGCGGCAGGCCGGGATAGCTCTTCAAGCCCGCCGCGATCTCCGCATCCGTCAGACCCAGCGCCTCGCAGGCGGCGACTGCCGCTGCCGCATTCTGCGCGTTATGCAGGCCGCGCAGCGAGCCGATGCCGGCGAGGTTGGCCACCACGCGCGGCCTCGCCTCGGTCACCGAGACGAGGCGGATGTCGAGCCCGCCGCCATTGGCGGTGACGCCGGCGAACACGCCGTTGTCCACCGGGCTTTCGGCCGATATGCGCTTCAGCGGCCGGCCCGCCTCCTGTCGCCGGAACGCCATGGCCCGCGACCAGTCGTCATCGACGCCGATGATGGCGATGTCGGCCGCCGCCACGAGCCGCTCCTTGATGCCGGCATAGGCTTCCATCGGGCCATGCCGGTCGAGATGGTCGGGCGTCAGGTTGAGGTGGATGC
>CAZDUL010000009.1:0-15323 GCA_964508635.1 uncultured Allobosea sp.
GACAACATCGCCATGACGGTGGAGCTGATCGTTCCGATCGCGATGGAGGAGAAGCTGCGCTTCGCCATCCGCGAGGGCGGCCGCACCGTCGGCGCCGGCGTCGTCGCCTCCATCATCGCCTGAGCCAAGGCAAAGCGGACAGCGGTGGTGGCGCCCCACGGGGGCTCCCCCGCCGCGCGCGGGACTTGAAACGCGCGCGGGCCTGATGCAAAGGAAAGGCGCGCGACAGGGGCTTAGCTCAGCTGGTTAGAGCGGCGGTCTCCAAAACCGCAGGTCGTGGGTTCGAATCCCCCAGCCCCTGCCAGCACCCATTCGGATCCGCTCTGGCGCGGGACGGACAGGGCGCTTTTCGTTGACGCGGCCGAGATTTTCGGTAAAGCGTCCCGGTGTTTCATGCATGAGGATGCTGATGCGGCGCGGTCTGTTCCGCGCCGCCGGTGTTTTCGGGAGTGGCCGCGGGTGGCGCGGCAACGTTGTGCGCGGTGGAGCCGATGGCGAAATCGAATCCGTTCGAATTCCTGCAGCAGGTGCGCGCCGAGGCCGCCAAGGTGACGTGGCCCACCCGCAGCGAGACCCTGGTGACCACGGGCATGGTGCTGCTGATGATCATCGTGGCCAGCCTGTTCTTCCTCCTGACCGACACCGTGATCCGCTGGGTCATCGCCCTGATCCTGGGCGTCGGCCGCTGACTTGACGAGGACTGACTGAGCCCATGGCCAAGCGCTGGTATATCGTCCACGCCTACTCGAATTTCGAGAACAAGGTGCGCGACTCCATTCTCGCCCAGGCGAAGGAACGCAACCTCACGACGTTCTTCGACGAGGTCATGGTGCCGACCGAGAAGGTCACGGAAGTCCGCCGCGGCCGCAAGTTCGAGACTGACCGCAAGTTCTTCCCCGGCTATGTTCTGGTGAAGTGCGACCTGACGGACGAGGTCTATCACCTCATCAAGAACACGCCCAAGGTGACGGGTTTTCTGGGGGCGGACAAGTCGAAGCCGCAACCGATTCCCGACGCCGAGGCCGAGCGTATCAAGGGGCAGGTCCAGGAGGGCGTCGATCGTCCGAAGCCCACCATCGTGTTCGAGGTCGGCGAGCAGGTGCGTGTGGCGGATGGGCCGTTCGCATCCTTCAACGGCGTGGTGGAGGAGGTCGATCATCCTCGCGCCCGCCTCAAGGTCGCCGTTTCGATCTTCGGCCGGGCCACACCGGTCGAACTGGAATATGCTCAGGTCGAAAAGCTCTGAGCGTCACGGGCAGGGGGCTTGTCGCCCGCTGCCGTATCAGCGCGGGAGGCCCGCCGGTTCGCCACCGGGTCAACGGTCCGCACCGCGGCTCATCGCAACCGCCTTCGCCCGTCGCGTGGCTGCGACGGCGTGATGGCTGATTGGAGAGTTCGCCATGGCGAAAAAAATCTCTGGTTACATCAAGCTGCAGGTGCCGGCGGGGGCAGCGAACCCGTCGCCGCCGATCGGCCCCGCGCTCGGTCAGCGCGGCCTGAACATCATGGAGTTCTGCAAGGCCTTCAATGCGAAGACCCAGCAGATCGAGAAGGGCACCCCGATCCCGGTGATCATCACCGCCTATCAGGACCGCTCCTTCACCTTCGAGATGAAGCAGCCGCCGGTGTCCTTCTTCCTGAAGAAGGCGGCCGGACTGAAGATCGGCAAGAAGCCCGCCTCCGGCTCCAAGACGCCGGGCAAGGGCGCGCCGGCGGGCAAGGTCACCGAAGCGCAGCTGCGCGAGATCGCCGAGAAGAAGATGCCGGACCTCAATTGCACCGACATCGAAGCGGCCATCGCCATGATCCGGGGCTCGGCCCGGGCCATGGGCCTGCAGATCGTTGCATGAGGGAGGGCTGAACCATGGCAACCAAGCTCGCAAAGCGCGTCGCCGCCTCCCGTCAGGGCATTGACCGCACGAAGCTCTACCCGATCGACGAGGCCGTGAAGCTCGTCAAGGAGCGCGCCAGCGCCAAGTTCGACGAGACGGTCGAGATCGCGATGAACCTCGGCGTGGATCCGCGCCATGCCGATCAGATGGTGCGCGGGGTCTGCAACCTGCCGAACGGCTCGGGGCGCACGCTGCGCGTCGCGGTGTTCGCCCGCGGCGCCAAGGCCGAAGAAGCCAAGGCCGCCGGCGCCGACATCGTCGGCGCGGAGGACCTGTTCGAGACCGTGAACAGCGGCAAGATCGAGTTCGATCGCTGCATCGCCACGCCCGACATGATGCCGCTCGTCGGCCGCCTCGGCAAGGTGCTCGGCCCGCGCGGCCTGATGCCGAACCCGAAGGTCGGCACGGTCTCGATGGACGTCGCCGGCGCGGTCAAGGCCGCCAAGGGCGGTTCGGTCGAGTTCCGCGTCGAGAAGGCCGGCATCGTGCATGCTGCCGTCGGCAAGGTCTCGTTCGACGCCGACAAGCTGATCGGCAACATCAAGGCCTTCGCCGATGCGGTGGCCAAGGCCAAGCCGACCGGAGCCAAGGGCACCTACATCCAGCGCGTCGCCATCTCGTCGACGATGGGCCCCGGCGTGAAGGTCGACCCCGCGACGGTCGCCACGATCGGCTGACCGATCACAAGCGCATCCGTGTTCATGGCGAAACCCCGCGTCGGGAGACGCGGGGTTTCTGCCGTCTGGATGGCTCGGCTGGCGGATGCCGGGATGTCTGATGCGCGGCGGCAACAGCCGTGGCGCGCGATCATCCCCCCCTTGGCGACAGCGGAACGACACCACATCTGCGTTGGCAGGTTTGGGACCTGGCGCGGCACGGTGGCCGCCGCCTCCGCGAGGAGATCGACGTGGCCGCATCGATGGATCGTTCGAAACAGGCTTTTTCGGCCCTGTCAGCGCGCGTGTCGCCATGACAGCCGCGCTTGTTGTCGCCGCATGGGGCCCGGCCGCCGCCACGGGATTTGGCGCCTGGTCCTCAACCGTTGCGGCCGGGCGCCCGACATGGCTTCGCCGCGCGTGACAGCCGGAAGGATCTGAATGTGCTGATGGACGTCATCCTGCCGTTGGCCGGCGGGTTCCTGCTTCTGGCGGCCGGTGGAGAGCTTCTCGTGCGCGGCTCCGTGCAGGCGGCCGAGAGGCTCGGCGTGTCGCCCTTGCTGATCGGCCTGACGCTGGTGGGCTTCGGAACCTCGACGCCGGAACTCGTCACCTCCGTGCAGGCGGCGCTGATCGGCTCGCCCGGCATTGCCGTGGGCAACATCGTCGGCTCCAACATCGCCAACATCCTGCTGATCCTCGGCCTGTCGGCGCTGATCTTTCCAGTCGCCGTGGCTTCGAGTGCGCTGAGGCGCGATGGCGTCATCGTCGTGGCGACGGCGCTGGCGCTGGTGGGCGTGGGCCTGTTCTGGAGCCTCGACCGCATGGTGGGCGTCGTTTTCGTCGCAGGCCTCATTGGCTATCTGGCCTATGCGTATCGGCAGGAGGCAGCCGCCGGCGGGACGGGCGACCACACCGCGGCATTCGAGAAGGCGGAGGCCTTCAACGAATTGCATGGCCCGGACTGGCAGCTTCCGGCTCCGGCGTCGTCGTCTGGGCCGATCCTCATCGCCTTGCTGATCGCCGTGGCCGGGCTCGTGCTGGTCGTGCTGGGTGGGCGGTTCTTCGTCAACGGCGCGGTGACGCTGGCGCGCGGCCTTGGCATTTCCGAGGCGGTGATCGGACTGACGATCGTCGCTGTCGGCACCTCTCTGCCGGAACTGATCACCTCCATGATCGCGGCGCTGCGCAGGCATGGCGATGTTGCGCTCGGCAACATCCTAGGCTCGAACATCTACAACGTGCTGGGAATCGGCGGCATCACCGCGATGATCTCGCCGACGACCGTTCCCGACGAGATCGCGCGCTTCGATGCCCCGCTTATGGCGGCCATCTCGGTGCTGCTGCTGGTGCTGGCGCGCACGGGCTGGCGCATCGGCCGGCGGGAGGGCGCGTTGTTGCTATCCGGCTATGTCGCTTACGTCTGGTGGATCTGGCCTCATGCCTGAGCCGGCAGGGGCTGCTCGCAGGCAAGCGCGCGCACCTCATCTGCGACGCGGCCATTGAGCATCGCTTCGAGGCGCCCCATGGCACTCACGATGGCGCCGCCATCCATCACGCGGTGATCGAACGCCATGGTCAGCTCCACCGAGCCGTCGGCAGCGAACGGCCCGTAGCCGACAAAGTTGGTCAGCGGCGAAACGGGCCGCACGATTGTCGCGCCGTTCTGCCCGAGCACCGACAGCCCGAAGGTCCCGAAATATCCAGGCCGAAGGTCGCCGTTGTGGAAGGCATACCACCACAGCGGCCGCCGCAGCATCGTCGGCCAACGCGAGATGCGCAGGATGCGGCGGAAATGCTTCAGCGAGTCGATGGGCGCGGTGCGCTGATTGTCGAAATCGGCGATGAGGTCTGCCAGCGGGCGTTCGCCGATGTTCTTCAGACGCGCCGGCAGGATCGCCGTCTCGCCGTCGACCTCACGCTCGATCATGATCGTGGCGACGCTGCTGCCGGCCTCGTGCAGGCCGCGACGTGGCACGCGCACATAGCTGCGTCGCAGTTCGGGCTGATCGCGCGCCACATGGGCATAGGCGCGCGCGAACAGCACCGTCCAGGGCGGACGGTTCGGGCAAGCAGCGCGTGCGTCCCGCAGAGCCGCCACGCAGATCGGCCGGCGGATGACGCCCAGCGGCACGCCAAGCGAAATCCACGACAGGTCGTCGACGAAGCGGCGCGCCGGCGACAGTGGAACAAAGCGGCCTTCCATGCAGTCCTGTCCTTTCCCGGTGGTTCGATTGCAGAGAGCGATCTTGTCCCGTGCCGCGTTAACGCCTTGGCCGTGAGGGGCTGGCGCTTGCCTTTCCGACATGGTTCAAGGCTTTTCGGCGCGCGGGCTTTGTGTTTCGGCGGGAGCCTGTCGGTGGTGATGGCCAGATTGCCGACTTGCCGAAGGCAGCTCGGCCACCATGGTTTGGGCATCGGACGGAATGAGGTCAAGCTGTCGGGCCTGTCGGGTCCGTCGCGCCGGTTGCGCTGGCCGTGGGCGCCATGCGTCGCGCAACCGATTCGTCGCGTTGTGTTCTCGGGCAGGAGCAGGGCATGGTTGGAACCGGGCCGAACGGACTGCCGGGCGCGCGCCCGGCGGCGATCATTACGGGCGCGTCACGCGGAATCGGGGAAGCCTTTGCGCGGATTGCAGCGCGCGAGCTGCCGGTGCTGCTGGTTGCGCGACCGTCTGCGGAGCTTGACGCCGTGGCGGCAGAGATCGTCGCAGCGGGCGGCGAGGCTCATGTTCTCGGGCTCGATCTGGTTTCGGCGGGAGCCGTCGAGGCGATCCTCCACGCGCTGATGCAGCGCGGGCTTCATGCTGAGGTTCTGGTCAACAACGCCGCCTACGGCACTGTCGGGCGCGCCGACGAGATCGCTGTGGCTGAGCAGCTGGGGCAGGTCGACCTGAACGTTCGCCTTCTGACCGAACTCACGCTCGCCGTCCTGCCTGGCATGCGGCAGCGCAGGCGCGGCGGCGTGCTGAACGTGGCCTCGGTTGCAGCCTTCCTGCCGGGGCCGGGGATGGCGACCTATTATGCGACCAAGGCTTATGTGCAATCCTTCTCGCTGTCGCTGTGGCAGGAGATGAAGCCATTCGGCGTCACCGTGACCAGCCTGTGCCCGGGGCCAGTCCACACCGGTTTCCTCGCGCGTGCCACCGGCGCGCATGCGCCGGTGCAGGCGAAAACGACACGGTTCCATCTGCCTGCGCAGGCGGTGGCACAAGCCGGTTGGGACGGACTGAAGGGCGGACATCACACCGTGGTGCCCGGCTTCGCCAACTGGCTGGTCGTTCAGCTGGCCCGCATGGTGCCGCAGCGCATCACCGCGGCCTTGATGGTGCGCTATCAGGGCGCCAGGGCCCGCTCGCTCGGCGCAGGAACGGCGGACGCCCGCCAACATTGACGTCGGCAGCCGCGGCGGCTCGGGGCGCGTCTCCTGCGACGAAAATGCGCGGCCGTCCGTCCGATCTGCAAATCGGGGGTTGGCAAAGGCGTCCGGCTGGCTTACACGCACCGTTGTGGCAAGGTGACTTGTCATGAACGACGCCAGCGGGCGAAAGGGAGACCTTTCGAACGGTGGCGTGTTGTCCTGTCCAAGACTGCAGGCGGCACATCGGTCCCGGATCCGGTGCGCCTTAATCCGGCCGCAGCCGCGCGAGCGGATGGCGAGCCTGCACAGACGGGTGAGAACCGATTTCGGGCTGCGATGCAGCCCAACATGTCAGTTCGAGCCATCATCCGCAGCGCATCATCGCGAGGCGTGGCGGAGGGCAGGGCGCTGAGCGTCGCTTCGGTCGCGATGCGGTGTGCGCCGCAGCGTTGACCGGAACGGCAAATCTGAGCCGGCGGGCACCGCCCCGCCATACCGGAGAGAGCCCAGTGGATCGTTCGCAAAAGCGCGAAGCCGTGGCGGAGCTGAACGAGGTCTTCAGGACCCATTCGGTTGTCGTCGTGGCCCACTATGCCGGCCTCACCGTTGCCGACATGCAGAAGCTCCGTCGCGAGATGGGCAAGGCTGGCGGCACCGTGAAGGTCGCGAAGAACCGCCTGGCCAAGATCGCTCTCGAAGGCACGGACGCTGCGTCCATTTCGGCCCTTCTGAAGGGGCCGACCCTGCTGGCCTACAGCAAGGATCCGGTCGCGGCGCCCAAGGTCGCAGTCGATTTCGCCAAGGCCAACGACAAGCTCGTGATCCTCGGCGGCGCGATGGGTGCGACCGCCCTGAACCCGGACAGCGTCAAGGCTCTCGCCACGATGCCGTCCCTGGATGAACTGCGCGGCACGCTGATCGGCCTGATCAAGGCCCCGGCGACCAAGCTCGCGCAGCTCTCGACGGCGCCTGCGGCCAAGCTGGCGCGCGTCTTCGGGGCCTATGCCAAGCGAGACGAGGCGGCCTGAAGGCCTGCCCTTCACCTCAAACCAAATCGAACTGACACGTAAGGAAATGTCATCATGGCTGATCTGGCAAAGATCGTTGACGAGCTGTCGAGCCTGACCGTCCTCGAGGCGGCCGAACTGGCGAAGATGCTGGAAGAGAAGTGGGGCGTGTCGGCTGCTGCTGCCGTCGCCGTCGCCGCAGCCCCGGCTGGCGGCGCCGCCGCTGCCGCTCCGGCCGAGGAAAAGACCGAGTTCACGGTTGTTCTCGCGTCCGCTGGCGACAAGAAGATCGAGGTCATCAAGGAGGTCCGTGCGATCACCGGCCTCGGCCTCAAGGAAGCCAAGGACCTCGTCGAGGCAGCTCCCAAGCCCGTCAAGGAGTCGGTCGGCAAGGACGAGGCCGAGAAGATCAAGAAGACCCTGGAAGCCGTTGGCGCCAAGGTCGAGCTCAAGTGAGCCCGGCCGGCGTCTTGCCGGTCCCGCGCTCGCGCGTTGCGTGCATCGTGGCGGCCCTGGGGGAGATTCCTCCGGGGCCGTCGCGGCGTTGAATCAGCTCCCTGTCCGGCTGCCGTGTCTCCAGGCAGGCCGGAACGCCTGACCCCAGAACCGCCACGGTTCTGCGGTCAGCCGTTTGAGAACGAAAACGAGGAACCACATGGCCAACACGCTCCAGGGTCGCAGGCGGATTCGCAAGTTCTTCGGCAAGATCTCGGAAGTCACGCAGATGCCGAACCTCATCGAGGTTCAGAAGGCGTCCTACGACCAGTTCCTGATGATCGACGAGCCGAAGGGCGGCCGCCCGGACGAGGGTCTGCAGTCGGTGTTCCGGTCGGTGTTCCCGATCCAGGACTTCTCCGGCGCGGCGATGCTGGAGTTCGTCAAGTACACCTTCGAGACGCCGAAGTTCGACGTGGACGAGTGCCGCCAGCGCGGCATCACCTTCGCTGCCCCGCTGAAGGTCACGCTGCGCCTGATCGTGTTCGACATCGACCCGGACACGCAGGCGAAGTCGATCAAGGACATCAAGGAGCAGGAAGTCTACATGGGCGACATGCCGCTCATGACGGACAACGGCACCTTCATCATCAACGGCACCGAGCGCGTCATCGTTTCGCAGATGCATCGCTCGCCGGGCGTGTTCTTCGACCACGACAAGGGCAAGACCCACTCCTCGGGCAAGCTGCTGTTCGCGGCTCGCATCATCCCGTATCGCGGCTCCTGGCTCGATATCGAGTTTGACGCCAAGGACATCGTGCACGCCCGCATCGACCGCAAGCGCAAGCTGCCGGTCACGTCGCTGTTCTATGCGCTTGGCATGGATGGCGAGGAAATCCTTGCCCATTTCTACGGGCGGGTCACTTACGAGCGTCACAAGGATGCCTGGCGGATCCCGTACGATGCCGAGCGCATGAAGGGTTACAAGGCAACGGCGGACCTGATCAACGCCGAAACCGGCGAGGTCGTGCTCGAGGCCGGCAAGAAGCTCGTCGCCCGCCAGGCGCGCCAGCTCGCCGAGAAGGGCCTGAAGTTCCTGCGCGCCACCGACGATGACCTGATCAGCCAGTATGTGGCCGAGGACATGGTCAACATGCAGACCGGCGAGATCTACGCCGAGGCGGGCGACGAGATCTCCGAAAAGCTGCTCAAGGCGCTGACCGATGCGGGCTTCGACGAGATCCCGGTGCTCGACATCGACCATATCACGGTCGGCCCCTACATCCGGAATACCCTCAGCGTCGACAAGAACTCGACGCGGGAGGAGGCGCTGTTCGACATCTACCGCGTCATGCGTCCCGGCGAACCCCCGACGCTCGAGACGGCGCAGAACATGTTCCAGTCGCTGTTCTTCGACAGCGAGCGCTACGATCTGTCGGCGGTCGGTCGCGTGAAGATGAACATGCGGCTCGATCTCGACGCCGAGGACACCGTCCGCATCCTGCGCAAGGAGGACATCCTTGCCGTCACCAAGGCGCTGGTCGATCTGCGCGACGGCAAGGGCGAGGTCGATGACATCGACCACCTCGGCAACCGCCGCTTGCGCTCCGTCGGCGAGCTGATGGAGAACCAGTATCGGCTTGGCCTGCTGCGCATGGAGCGCGCCATCAAGGAGCGCATGAGCTCGGTCGACATCGACACGGTCATGCCGCAGGACCTGATCAACGCGAAGCCGGCGGCCGCTGCGGTGCGCGAGTTCTTCGGCTCGTCGCAGCTGTCGCAGTTCATGGACCAGACGAACCCGCTGTCGGAAGTGACTCACAAGCGTCGCCTTTCGGCGCTTGGGCCCGGCGGCCTGACCCGCGAGCGCGCCGGTTTCGAGGTGCGCGACGTTCACCCGACGCACTATGGCCGCATCTGCCCGATCGAGACGCCGGAAGGCCCGAATATCGGTCTCATCAACTCGCTTGCGACCTTCGCCCGCGTCAACAAGTACGGGTTCATCGAGACGCCCTTCCGCAAGGTGAAGGACGGCCATGTGACCAACGAGGTCGTCTATCTCTCGGCGATGGAAGAGGCCAAGCACAATGTCGCGCAGGCGGACGCCGACATGGACGCGAACGGCAAGCTGACGGAAGACCTCATCGTCTGCCGTCATGCCGGCGAGGTCATGGTCGTGCCGGTGGACAAGGTCGACCTGATGGAGGTGTCGCCCAAGCAGCTGGTGTCGGTTGCCGCGGCGCTCATTCCGTTCCTCGAGAACGATGACGCCAACCGCGCCCTGATGGGCTCGAACATGCAGCGGCAGGCCGTGCCGCTGGTGCGGGCCGACGCGCCCTTTGTCGGCACCGGCATGGAGGCTGTGGTGGCCCGCGATTCCGGCGCCGCGATCGCTGCGCGCCGCGCCGGCGTGATCGACCAGGTCGACGCCACCCGCATCGTCGTGCGCGCCACCGAGGAAACCGACCCGACCCGTCCGGGCGTCGACATCTATCGCCTGATGAAGTTCCAGCGCTCCAACCAGTCGACCTGCATCAACCAGCGCCCGCTGGTGAAGGTCGGCGACGTGGTGCGCAAGGGCGACATCATTGCCGACGGTCCGTCGACCGACCTCGGCGAGCTGGCGCTCGGCCGCAACGTGCTCGTCGCGTTCATGCCGTGGAACGGCTACAATTTCGAGGATTCGATCCTGCTTTCGGAGAGGATCGTCTCCGAGGACGTCTTCACCTCCATTCACATCGAGGAATTCGAGGTGATGGCGCGTGACACCAAGCTCGGCCCCGAGGAGATCACCCGCGACATCCCGAACGTCGCGGAAGAGGCGCTGAAGAATCTCGACGAGGCCGGCATCGTCTACATTGGCGCGGAAGTGCAGGCTGGCGACATCCTGGTCGGCAAGATCACGCCGAAGGGCGAAAGCCCGATGACGCCGGAAGAGAAGCTGCTGCGCGCCATCTTCGGCGAGAAGGCCTCGGATGTGCGCGACACCAGCCTGCGCGTTCCGCCGGGCGTCCAGGGCACCATCGTCGAGGTGCGCGTGTTCAACCGCCACGGAGTCGACAAGGACGAGCGCGCCCAGGCAATCGAGCGCGAGGAGATCGAACGCCTCGCCAAGGACCGCGACGACGAGCAGGCCATTCTCGATCGCAACACCTATGCGCGTGTTGCAGATCTGCTCGAGGGCAAGGTCGGTCTGGCCGGTCCGAAGGGCTTCAAGAAGGACACGGTGCTCACCCGCGAGGTGCTGAACCAGTTCCCGCGTTCGCAGTGGTGGCTGTTCGCTGTCTCCGAGGACGCGCTCATGTCCGAGATCGAGGCGATCCGGAAGCAGTACGACGAGTCGAAGA
Organism: uncultured Allobosea sp.; assembly: GCA_964508635.1. Lineage (GTDB taxonomy): Bacteria > Pseudomonadota > Alphaproteobacteria > Rhizobiales > Beijerinckiaceae > Allobosea. The sequence goes on from CAZDUL010000009.1 coordinate 10,698, forward strand.
AGCGTCTCGAGCAGCGCTTCCTCGACAAGGTCGAGAAGCTGCAGCGCGGCGACGAGCTGCCGCCGGGCGTGATGAAGATGGTCAAGGTCTTCGTCGCGGTGAAGCGCAAGATCCAGCCCGGTGACAAGATGGCCGGCCGTCACGGCAACAAGGGCGTGGTGTCGAAGATCGTTCCGATCGAGGACATGCCCTTCCTTGAGGACGGCACCCATGTCGATATCGTGCTGAATCCGCTGGGCGTGCCCTCGCGCATGAATGTCGGCCAGATCCTCGAGACCCATCTGGGCTGGGCCGCTGCCGGGCTCGGCAAGCAGGTCGCAGCTGCGGTCGACGCCTACATGAAGCTTGGGGATGCCGAAAAGCTGCGCAGCACCTTCGTCCAGATCTACGGGGACAAGCCGGAGATCCGGGCGATGTCCGACGAGGAGCTGGCCGAGATGGGCGGCAACCTTCGCCGGGGCGTTCCCATCGCCACGCCGGTATTCGACGGCGCCAAGGAAGCCGACATCGAGGCGCTCCTCACCCAGGCCGGCCTCGACAAGTCGGGGCAGGTGACGCTGTATGACGGCCGCACGGGCGACGCGTTCGATCGCAAGGTCACGGTCGGCTATATCTACATGCTCAAGCTGCACCATCTCGTCGACGACAAGATCCACGCCCGCTCGATCGGCCCGTATTCGCTGGTGACGCAGCAGCCGCTGGGCGGCAAGGCGCAGTTCGGCGGCCAGCGCTTCGGCGAGATGGAGGTCTGGGCGCTGGAGGCCTACGGCGCAGCCTACACCCTGCAGGAGATGCTGACGGTGAAGTCGGACGACGTGGCGGGCCGCACCAAGGTTTACGAGGCGATCGTCCGCGGCGAGGACAACTTCGAGGCCGGCATTCCCGAGAGCTTCAATGTCCTGGTCAAGGAAATGCGCTCGCTCGGCCTCAATGTCGAGCTGCTCAACAACAAGAAGCCCCCGGTCGAATTGCCGCCCTCCGAAGCGGCCGAGTAAGGGCTACGGGCTTCACCCGCGCGGGCTGTCGCCGCCGACAGCCCGTGCCCGCGGCCAGCGGCGACCGCCGCAGGCCAGGTTTTTCAGGAACGGGGATGTCAGGGCACGCGCGGCGGTCCTTCCCCGGTTCAGGAGACGAAGATGAACCAAGAGGTCATGAATCTGTTCGGCCAGCCGGCGCAGCCGGTGGGCTTTGACGCCATCCGCATCTCGCTGGCGAGCCCGGAGAAGATTCTGTCCTGGTCGTACGGCGAGATCAAGAAGCCGGAGACGATCAACTACCGCACGTTCAAGCCCGAGCGCGACGGTCTCTTCTGCGCGCGCATCTTCGGCCCGATCAAGGACTACGAGTGCTTGTGCGGCAAGTACAAACGCATGAAGCACAAGGGCTTGATCTGCGAGAAGTGCGGCGTCGAGGTCACGCAGGCGCGCGTCCGTCGCGAGCGCATGGGCCATATCGAGCTCGCCGCGCCGGTCGCGCATATCTGGTTCCTGAAGTCGCTGCCGAGCCGCATCGGCCTCCTGCTCGACATGCCGCTCAAGGACCTCGAGCGCGTGCTCTATTTCGAGAGCTACATCGTTCTGGAGCCGGGTCTCACTCCGCTGAAGGATCGCCAGATCCTGTCGGAGGACGACTATCTGCGCGCTCAGGACGAGTATGGCGCGGATTCGTTCACGGCGATGATCGGTGCGGAGGCGCTGCGCGAGATGTTGCGCTCGCTCGATCTGGAGAAGATCGCGGCTGATCTGCGCCACGAGATCGCGACGACCACCTCGGAACTCAAGCCCAAGAAACTGATGAAGCGCCTCAAGATCATCGAGGCGTTCCAGCAGTCCGGCAACAAGCCGGAGTGGATGGTGCTGACGGTGGTGCCGGTGATCCCGCCGGACCTGCGTCCGCTCGTTCCGCTCGATGGCGGCCGCTTCGCCACCTCGGACCTCAACGACCTCTATCGCCGCGTCATCAACCGCAACAACCGCCTGAAGCGGCTGATCGAGCTGCGCGCGCCGGACATCATCATCCGCAACGAGAAGCGCATGCTTCAGGAGGCGGTCGATGCGCTGTTCGACAACGGCCGTCGCGGCCGGGTCATCACCGGCGCCAACAAGCGTCCGCTGAAATCGCTCGCCGACATGCTGAAGGGCAAGCAGGGCCGCTTCCGCCAGAACCTGCTCGGCAAGCGTGTCGACTATTCCGGCCGCTCCGTCATCGTCGTCGGCCCCGAGCTGAAGCTGCACCAGTGCGGCCTGCCCAAGAAGATGGCGCTGGAGCTGTTCAAGCCGTTCATCTACGCCCGGCTCGATGCCAAGGGCTATTCTGCCACCGTCAAGCAGGCCAAGAAGCTCGTGGAGAAGGAGAAGCCGGAGGTCTGGGATATCCTGGACGAGGTCATCCGCGAGCATCCGGTGCTTCTGAACCGGGCGCCGACGCTGCACCGGCTCGGCATCCAGGCCTTCGAGCCGATCCTGATCGAGGGCAAGGCCATCCAGCTCCATCCGCTGGTCTGCACCGCCTTCAACGCCGACTTCGACGGCGACCAGATGGCCGTCCACGTGCCGCTGTCGCTGGAAGCGCAGCTGGAAGCGCGCGTGCTGATGATGTCGACCAACAACATCCTGCACCCGGCCAACGGTCATCCGGTCATCGTGCCGTCGCAGGACATCGTGCTCGGCCTCTACTACCTGTCGATCATGGCGGACGGCGAGCCGGGCCAGTATGCGGTGGACGCCAGCACGGGCGTTCTCAGGGGCATCTATGCCGACCTGGGCGAACTCGAGCATGCGCTCGCCGCGAAGGTGATCACGCTCCATTCCAAGATCAAGTATCGCTGGCAGGGTGTGGGCGCTGACGGCAAGCCCTATTACAAGATCTACGACACCACGCCGGGCCGCGTGATCCTGTCGACGGCGCTGCCGAAGAACCCGAAGATCACCTTCGATGTCGTGAACAAGCTCATGACGAAGAAGGAAATCTCGGCGATGATTGACGCCGTCTACCGCAATTGCGGCCAGAAGGACACGGTCATCTTCTGCGATCGGGTGATGACGCTCGGCTTCACCAACGCCTTCAAGGCCGGCATCTCGTTCGGCAAGGACGACATGGTCATCCCCGAGAACAAGTGGGAGATCGTCGAGGCCACCCGCGCGCTCACCAAGGACTACGAGCAGCAGTATCAGGACGGCCTGATCACGCAGGGCGAGAAGTACAACAAGGTCATCGACGCCTGGTCGAAGTGCTCCGACAAGCTCGCCCAGGAGATGATGGCGCGCATTTCGGCCGTGCGGAAGGATGACCTTGGCCGGGACAAGCCGATCAACTCGATCCACATGATGAGCCACTCGGGTGCCCGCGGCTCGCCGACGCAGATGCGCCAGCTTGCTGCGATGCGCGGCCTCATGGCCAAGCCGTCCGGCGAGATCATCGAAAGCCCGATCATCTCGAACTTCAAGGAAGGTCTGGACGTGCTGGAGTACTTCAACTCCACGCACGGTGCCCGCAAGGGCCTGGCCGACACCGCGCTGAAGACGGCCAACTCGGGCTACCTGACGCGGCGCCTCGTGGATGTGGCGCAAGACTCGATCATCACCGAGATCGATTGCGGAACGGACAACGGCATCCGCATGCGCGCCATTGTCGACGCGGGCCAGATCGTGGCCTCGCTGGCGTCGCGCGTCCTCGGACGCACCACGGCCGAGGAGATCGTCAACGCCGACGGCGAGGTTCTTGTCGCCAAGGGTGTGATGCTGGAGGAGCAGCACCTCGAGCGCATCACCAAGGCAGGCATCCAGGAGGTCAAGATCCGTTCGGTTCTGACCTGCGAGACCAAGAACGGCGTCTGCGCGACCTGCTATGGGCGCGACCTCGCACGCGGCACGCCGGTGAACCTCGGCGAGGCGGTTGGCGTGATCGCGGCCCAGTCGATCGGCGAGCCGGGCACGCAGCTCACCATGCGCACCTTCCACATCGGCGGCGCGGCCCAGATCAACGAGCAGTCGGTGATCGACTCGAACTTCGAGGGCGAGGTCAGGATCCGCAACCGCAACGTCGCGCGCAACTCCGATGGCGATCTCATCGCGATGGCGCGCAACCTTGCGGTGGTGATCGTCGGTCCCGACGGCTCGGAGCGCGCGGTTCACCGCATCGTCTATGGCTCGAAGCTGCGGGTCGACGAGGGCGACAAGATCAAGCGCGGCCAGCGCATCGCCGAATGGGACCCCTATACCCGTCCGATCCTCTCCGAGGTCGACGGTCTGGTGGCCTATGAGGACCTGCTGGAAGGCTCGTCGCTGTCCGAGACGATCGACGAATCCACCGGCATCGCCAAGCGCGTCGTCACCGACTGGCGCTCCAACGCGCGCTCGGCCGACCTGCGCCCGGCGATCGTCATCAAGAACAAGGACGGCAAGGTGCTCAAGGCGGCGCGCGGCGGCGATGCCCGCTATGTGTTGCCGGTCGAGGCGATCATCTCGGTCGACCCGAACGCGGCGGTGAAGGCCGGCGATGTGCTGGCCCGCATCCCGACCGAAAGCGCCAAGACGCGCGACAGCACGGGCGGCCTGCCGCGCGTGGCGGAGCTGTTCGAGGCGCGTCGGCCCAAGGATGCGGCGAGTATTGCCGAAAAGGCGGGGG
>CAZDUL010000010.1:0-40225 GCA_964508635.1 uncultured Allobosea sp.
TTGTTTTTTTCTTTAATGGTAGGGCTACCACCAGGACCTCCACTGGGGGGTTCGCCGGCAGAGTAGGATGGGTGTAAGTGCCAGTCACCGGGCCGATCGTGATGCCCGCGCCGCCGCAGCGATCGGCTGAGTCGGCGCGGGCATCACGATCGGCACGGTGATGGCCGGGCCCTTGCGGGTCTGCATCGTGTAGCCGAGCGCGCGCAGCACCTGCGCGAAATCGGGGCCGGCCGCGCCGACCAGCGAGGTCATGGCGTTGGTGACGACGAAGCCATCGCCGTCGGCCGCGCCAGGCGGCGGCTCGCCCACGGTGACGCCGGGCCGGTAGGCAATGGCCGGGCGGATCAGATCGGCGAGCCGTTCCAGGATGTCGACGCGGATGGCGCGCTCGCCCGCGACGCGGAAGCCGGCGGCGCGATAAAGGTCGCGATCCGCCTCCCTGTCCGCGGGGATCGAGGTTCGGCCGGAAAAGGCGAGCTGGGCGATCTCGTCGCGGCCCTTCTGCTCCAGACCGCCGTTCATGAGGGCCCACAGCTGCGCCGCGAGCGCGCGGGGCGCCGGCTTCAGCAGCGCGGGCAGGTAGAGGTGATAGGCGCCGAAGCGCACGCCATGCTTGCGCAGCGCGGCGCGCGCCTCCTGGTCGAGCTGGCGGACGTCCTCGGCGACCTTCGCGCGGTCGAGCACGCCGAGCGCCTCGGCGATCTGGAAACCGATGCCGCGCGCGATGCCGGTAAGGTCGGGCGCATCCTCCAGCACCAGCAGGGGGCCGAGATGACGTGTGATATGGGCCTTCAGCCACAGCGTGAGGCGGTTCTCGATCGCCTCGCGAGCCGCGGCCGGCAGGCTGTCGTCGGCGATCAGGCGGACTTTCGGGGCCAGCACCTTGTCGCCTGCGCTCAGGCGGCCGACCGGTTCGCCCTGCCAGCGCAGCATGCCGTCCTGCGCCAGAACGATGGCCTCGTCGGCGGCGAGCGAAAGCCGTGCGGCGCGCGACTCGAGTTCCCCGGCAAGCGCCTTCTGGGCGGCGAGGTTCAGCGCCTTCGCCTCCGGCCCGCTGGACTGGGCGTCGGGCAGGAACACGAAACCCGACAGGGTTCCGATGTGCTGGCCCTCCACCAGCACGTCTCCGGTGGCCGTGACCTCAGCCTCAAGCATGGTGTTCTCCCGCAGGCGACGCATCAGCACGCTCGTGCGGCGATCGACGAAGCGCGCCGCCAGACGCTCGTGCAGCGCGTCCGAGAGCGTGTCCTCTACCCGACGTGTCCGGCCCTGCCAATGCTTCGGGTCGGGCAGCCAGTCGGGACGGTTGGCCACGAAGGTCCAGGTGCGGATCTGGGCGATTCGGTTCGACAGCGTGTCGATGTCGCCATCCGTCCGGTCGAGCGCCTCGACCTGGGCGCGGAACCAGTCGGTCGGGACGAAGCGCTTCTCCATGAGGAAGCGGTAGAGCGTTGCCACAAGCTCGGCATGCACGCTGGCCGCCACCTTGCGGTAGTCGGGCAGCTGGCAGGTCTCCCAAAGCCGCTCCACCGCTTCGCTGCTGCCGGCGAAACGGCGGATCTCGTCCTGCGTCGAGATGATCTCCAGTGCGGTCACGTCGTCGGCGGCCGGGGCGCGGGTCAGGCCGGGCTCGTCCGGCTGTTGAGCCAGCGCCGCCTTCAGCGCCGCGATCGAGCGGAAGTCGAGATCGGGATTGCGCCATTGGAACTGGCGCACGGGATCGAACCGATGATTCTCGATCGCCTCGACCAGCTCAGGCTCGAAGGCGGGGCAGCGCCCGCTCGAGCCGAACTGGCCATCGCGCATGTGGCGGCCCGCGCGCCCGGCGATCTGGCCGAATTCGGCCGGGTGCAGGCGGCGGAAACGGCGGCCGTCGAACTTTCGGTCCGAAGCGAAGGCGACGTGATCGACATCGAGGTTGAGCCCCATGCCGATGGCGTCGGTGGCGATGAGGTAGTCGACATCGCCGGACTGGAACAGCTCGACCTGCGCGTTGCGGGTGCGGGGGCTCAGCGAGCCCAGAACGACCGCCGCGCCACCCTTCTGCCGGCGGATCAGCTCGGCCACCGCATAGACCTCGTCGGCGGAGAAGGCGACAATGGCCGAGCGCGGCGGCAGGCGTGTCAGCTTCTTCTCGCCCGAGAAGCTCAGGTTCGACAGTCTGGGCCGTGTCACCACATGCAGGCCCGGCATCAGCTGCTCCAGCAGCGGCCGCGCCGTGCCGGCCCCGATCAGGAGCGTTTCCTGGATCCCGCGCTGGTTGAGCACCCTGTCGGTGAAGACATGGCCGCGGTCTGGATCGGCGGCAAGCTGCACCTCGTCAACGGCGACAAAGTCCACCGTGAGATCGCGCGGCATCGCCTCCACGGTCGAAACCCAGTAGCGCGGGTGCTTCGGCTTGATCTTCTCCTCGCCCGTGACGAGCGCCACCGCACGCTCGCCGACGCGTTCGACAAGCCGCTGATAGACCTCCCGGGCAAGAAGCCGCAGCGGCAGCCCGATCAGTCCGGAGGCGTGAGCGGTCATGCGCTCGAGCGCGTAGTGCGTCTTGCCCGTGTTCGTGGGTCCGAGAACGGCCGTGACCCCCCGCGTGCGCGCGGCGCGCGGCAGGCTTCGCGGCACAGGCGGCGATGCGTTCATCGCACGGGCTTTCGCGTGCTCGGCGACCGGCGGTCGGCTGGCAGAACGAGCCCTGAACGAACCCGGCCCGAATCGCTGACCTCGGCTGAATCCGTTTTTGTTCCCATGGGCCCGCCCGCCATCCTGCCATTCATATGGGGCGACCAGCGCCCCGGGCGACCCATCAGCGAACCGTCATTCCGGCCGGCCCCCTCACTCGCTGCGGGCGGCGCGGCGGGTGGAGGCCGTGACAGCCGGGCCGCTTGCGGCGTCGAAGCGCGTGGCCTCGATCACCACCATGCCGATCTCGCTGCGCACCGAGATGCGATAGGGCGCGACGAGCTGGCCGCCGACAGGCGCAACCCAGGCCTCGATGTCGCGATTCTCCGCCATGAAGCGGGTCGCGCGGTTGTTGCGATGTCCGGCAATCGGCACGAATCGGGCTTTGCAGACGGCGACAGGGCCAGCATAGCCCTTCGACTGCACCTGCCTCACGCCGGAGAAGCTGAGCGCGATGTCATAGCGTGCATTGCCGTCGAAGATCGGGATGATGCGGTCGCAGGCGGCCTGAGAGACGGGATCCTTGCCCGTGGGCACGGGCATCAGCAGCGCGCTCACCGGATCGGTGACGCCGCGCTTGTGGCTGTCCTCGACGGGGACAGCGTCGGGCTTCTTCACGATCGGCGGCACGATCTCGACGGCTGTCGCCTGCCCGCCGCTCAACGCCATGCGCACCGTGCGGGATTCCTTGCCGTTGGTGCCCGATGCCGCGTAGCCGGTCGACTGCAGGCGCCCGGCCATTAGCGCGCCCGAGGCGGAGCCAGCGCCGCGTCCGCCGGTGACCATGCCGGCCAATCCGGTCAGGCGCGCCTGCACCTCCACCTTGTAACGCTGCAGTTCGAGCGCGGCCGTGACGGTGGCCGTGCCGATCGGCAAGCCGATCAGCGAGACGGCATAGGAGGCTCGCCATGGCTGGCTGGCATTCTGCTGCGATGCGGTGTCCTGCGCCCCGGCTGCGGCCGGGAGCAGCACGATGAGCGCTGCGACACGGGCAAGCCTGCCTGCCTGCCGGGAGAGCTTGGTCATGACCGATCCTGCCTTGCGGCCGCCTCATGGTTAATCTGTCGTAATCAAAGAATCCTCAACAAGACATGAAGGAGGGCCGATTGATGACGATCACGGGAATGCGGGTTGCCTCGGGAGGCGGCTGGCGACGGGCTTTCTTGACGCCCCTGCATTCTTGACGCCCGTGCCCAGTTGCGCCATAGAGCGCCCACGAAATCTCGAGGCTCCGGCTTGATGCGGCCGATGCGTGGGCAGCGCGTCGGCGGTTTTGTTTCATGGGGCCGCTGCCTGATGGAAGGATCAGCAACATGTCGCGTCGCTGCGAACTCACCGGCAAGGGTGTGCAGGTCGGCCACCTCGTGAGCCACTCGAACATCAAGACGAAGCGCCGCTTCGAGCCGAACCTCGTCAACGTGACGCTGACGTCCGATGCGCTCGGCCGCTCGGTGAAGATGCGCATCAGTGCCAACGCGCTGCGCACGGTCGATCACCGCGGCGGTCTCGATGCCTTCCTGTTGAAGGCCCGCTCCGAGGAGCTTTCGGTTACGGCTCGCGCCCTGCAGCGTGACCTGAAGAAGAAGCTCGCCGCCAACGGCTGAGGCCTTCTCGAAAGGGTCTCGTGGCGCGCCGGGCTACGTCCGGCGCGCTTTGCGTTGGGCGATGCGCGTGCCATACGGGAGGCGACGATGAGAGCAACAGGTTCGCGGCCTGCGAGGATTGCCCCGCTCGTGCCCTTCGTGCTGGCCATGGCGGCCATCGTCACGGCGTCGAACGTGCTCGTGCAGCATCCGATCCAGGCGTTCGGGCTTTCCGACTTCCTGACCTACGGCGCGCTCACCTATCCCTTCGCCTTTCTTGTCACCGACCTCGCCAACCGGCGGCTCGGGCCAGACGCGGCCCGGCGCGTGGCGCTGGTCGGGTTTGCGCTGGCGGTGCTCCTGTCGATCTGGCTCGCCACTCCGCGCATCGCGATGGCGTCGGGCGTCGCCTTCCTCGCCGCCCAGATGGTGGATATCGGGCTGTTCAACCGGCTCCGGGACCGGACGTGGTGGCTTGCTCCGCTGGCCTCGTCGGTGGTTGCCTCGGCGGTCGACACCGCCCTGTTCTTCAGCCTTGCCTTCGCCTGCGGGCCGGCCCCGGGGCTCGGCCTGACGGTCGATCAGATGCTGGCTGGCATCGGCATCGCGGGCGGTTGCGAAGGGCTGCCCTGGGTGACGCTGGCGTTGGCCGATTACGCGGTGAAACTGCTCCTCGCTCTGCTCGCTCTGGCCCCCTATTTCGCGCTCAAAGGCAACGACGCGCGGCGCCTCGGCGTCGCCTGACGGATCTTACGCCGCGAGCGCGAATTCCAGCAGCAGCGTGCGCTGGAGGCGGGAGAAGTTGTCGTCGGAGATCAGGGTCAGGAACGTCTCCGACCCGCGCTGGTGCACGGCGAGACCTTCCATGTTGTCGATCTCGTGCGCCAGATCCGCCTCGAAGATGGTGTGGCCGTCGAGCAGCGCGTTGGGGCGCACCGCGCTGCCCTGGACCCGACGGATGCGGCAGCCAACGCCGCGCAGCGGGCGATACCAGCGCTCCAGGATGAGCAGATCGCCGCCGGGCAGGAAGGCTATGTCCGTCACTTCGTAACCGTCCTTGAGCTGCACGGCGATCGGCCCCGGCGACGGGCCGCCGATGATGGCCCCGATCGTCGGTTCGTCATGGCCGTCGGATCGCTCGGAGATGGCGATGATTGCGCCTGCCACAGGGCTGCCCGGCGGCGCGACGGCAAGCGCCTCCAGACCACGGTTGCGTTTCAGGCGGCGCAGGGCGCGCGGCACGGCAACGCTCGCTGCCCGCGCCAGCACACCGCGGCGGGCGAAATCGAAGCGCAGGATCTCATGCGTGCGCTCGAAGCCGACATAGGCCACGCCTCCCGCGATGCAGAGCGACTCGGCGTCGAAGGTGCGGCCATCCGCCAGCGGTCGCCCCGATGCCCCCAGCATGGGCGCAAGCCGGGTTTCCGACAATCCGGAAAGCCGCCCGTTCTCGCGGTTCATGCGGGCGGTGAACCATGCGGCGCGGTCCGACACCGCGACGAGGCGCTGGCCGTCAGGCGTGACATGCAACCCCGAAAAACCGCCGAAGCCGCCTGCGTTCGACGTCAGCTGCAGGCCGCCACGCCAGAGCAATTGGCCGAAGCGTGTCTGGTCGGACCGCAGCGGATGGAACGGGCCGAGCGGGCGCGAACTGACCGTGATCGCGGTATCGTCGGCCGGGGGACCGTTCTCGCGGGCCCGGACGTGGGCCGGAGCCAACAGGAGCCCCGCGCCGGCCATCGCCCCGCCGAGCAAGGCGCGCCGGGTCGGCACCGGCGCAGCTGGCGCATCACCTTTCGTCATGGCCAAGGCTCACTGCAACCGGCGAACGGCTGGCGCTGTGGCGAACGGCTTGGCCGTTGCCGCGTTCTCGTCGAACAGCTCGGCGAGCTTCTCCGTCATCACGCCGCCGAGCTCCTCGGCATCAACGATGGTAACCGCGCGGCGATAGTAGCGGGTCACGTCATGGCCGATGCCGATGGCGATGAGCTCCACCGGAGAGCGCGTCTCGATCTCGGCGATGACATGGCGCAGGTGCTTCTCCAGATAGTTGCCGGCGTTGACCGAGAGCGTCGAGTCGTCGACCGGGGCGCCGTCCGAAATGACCATCAGGATCTTGCGCTGTTCGGAGCGGGCGAGCAGGCGCTTGTGGGCCCAGTCCAGCGCCTCGCCGTCGATGTTTTCCTTCAGCAGGCCTTCTCGCATCATCAGCCCGAGATTCCTGCGGGCGCGCCGCCATGGCGCATCCGCCGCCTTGTAGATGATGTGGCGCAGATCGTTGAGCCGGCCCGGCGTTGCCGGCTTGCCCGCTTGCAGCCATGCCTCGCGCGACTGGCCGCCTTTCCAGGCCTTGGTGGTGAAGCCGAGAATCTCGACCTTCACGCCGCAGCGCTCGAGCGTGCGCGCCAGGATGTCCCCGCAGGTGGCCGCGACGGTGATCGGGCGGCCGCGCATCGAGCCTGAGTTGTCGATCAGCAGCGTCACGACGGTGTCGCGGAAGTTCGTGTCCTTTTCGCGCTTGAACGAGAGCGGCTGATAGGGGTCGATGATCACGCGCGGCAGGCGCGCCGGGTCGAGTGCGCCTTCTTCCAGATCGAACTCCCAGGAGCGGTTCTGCTGCGCCATCAGCTTGCGCTGCAGGCGGTTCGCCAGCCTTGCCACCACGCCCTGCAGGTTGGCCAGCTGCTTGTCGAGATAGGCGCGCAGCCGCGTCAGCTCCTCGGCGTCGCAGAGATCCTCGGCCGCGATGATCTCGTCGAACTTCTGCGTATAGGGCTTGTAGTCCGGCCCCTTCATCTCGTTGGCCCGCATGTCGCGCTGACGCGGAGCGTCGCCGGCTTCATCGGCGTCCGGCTGTTCCTCGTCCTCGCGCCAGTCGCCGGAGGGGGCGTCCGCGGCTTCCGAGGCGCCGTCCTCCATCTCCTCGGCAGCGTCCTGGCTGACCTCGACCTCGGCGCGCTCGCTCTGGCTTTGCTCCTCGCCCTCGGCCTCCTCCTGTTCCTGGTCCTCGGCCTCTTTCTCGTTGTCCTCGCTCTGCTCGTTCTCGTCGTCGGCGGCGGAGACCTCGTCGGCCATGTCGAGCGAGGACAGGATATCGCGCACGATGCGGGCAAAGGCGCGCTGGTCCTCGAGGCTGCGGGAGAGCCTGGCGAGATCGCCGCCGGCGCGCTCCTCGATGAAGTCGCGCCAGAGGTCCACGATCTTCTGGCCGGAGGGCGGCGCCTTCAGGCCGGTGAGGGCCTCGCGCACCATCAGCGCGACGGCATCCTCGATGGGCGCGTCAGCGCGGTCGGTGATGTCCTCGTAGCGGGCGCCGCGATGATATCTGTCCTCCAGCATCGCGCCGAGATTGGCTGCAACTCCCTCCATGCGTCGCGAGCCGATGGCTTCGACGCGGGCCTGCTCGACGGCGTCGTAGACGGCACGCGCGGCGTCACCTTCGGGCGCGAGCTTGCGATGCAGGGCGGCGTCGTGACAGGCCAGTCGGAGCGCCATCGAGTCCGCGTGGCCGCGCAGGATCGCGACATCCTGCGCTGTGAGCTTGCGCGGTGGCTCGGGAAGGCGGGCCCGGCCTGGCATCAGCGACGGCTTGTCGGCGGCGAACACCACCTCGAGCTCCGGCTGACGGGCGATCGCCTTCAGGCAGGATGTCACGGCGCGCTTCAGCGGCTCGGTGGGCGCCTCGCGAGGTTGGCCGGGCTTGCGATTGGACAGCGTCATCGGCTTTCGGTCCTCGGCATTACACCTGCCATGCTCCGCAACAGCCGGCAAGCGCGGCCCCGCGACCGCACCGGCCGGGGCCGGGCCTGCGGCATGCGAGGGATCGGCCCCACAGTCACACGGCGAAGCGCAGGATGGCGGCGACAGGGCTCGGCGATGGCAGATCGGCCGCGCGCACCCCATAGACGGAGCCTCCGGCCAGCATCACGCGGCCGGCGATCTCGTCGATGACGTCGTAGCTGCCGGGGCCTGCGGCTGCTGCCCTGGTGACCACACCCGTCTGTTCGTCCACCGTGCCGTCGATCACTGTGTCGATGTCGATCAGCAGGGACTCGACGGCGCCCAGCGTCGCGGCGCGGGCGATCCGATCGAGGTCGGCGGTGGCGCGGTCGCTCGCAAGGCGGGCAGAGAAGGTCTGATGCCATCCGGCGATCCGCTCGGCATGGAGCGCGTCGAGGATCGGGCGGGCGGCATCGGCCAGCTCGGCCGGCGTCATCTGCTCCGGGCTCCGGTCGATGCCAACGCGGGCGAGGTGCGGATAGGTGCAGACTGCACGGAACAGCGGCGCCAGCATGGTGTCGGCTGCCAGGATCAGCGGCGTCTGCTGGCCCCGCAGAACCTCCCGGATCGCGTGGTCGACGATGCGGGCGTATTGTTTCAGCAGCACCTTCTGGCCCTCCGACCCGTGCAGCCGTCCGGAGGGTGAACGATCATGCGTGGAGGCGCGATGGACCGCGCTTGCGGCGTCCTTGGGAAGGGCGGGGACGCGCACCTCGGCCGCAGGCGCATCGGGTGACACCACAACGAGGCGCACGCTGCCCTCGGCCAGCGCCAGAACATAGGCCGATTGACCGACCGAGGCCGTTCTGAACAGCGGGCCGAGATGAAACCGGTCCGACACAGCGACCATCGGCGTCACGCGCGACGCCAGCCGGAAGCTGCGGATGGTGTCTGGCGTGGCCAGAACCGCAAGGCTGTTCGCCTGCAGGCGCCAGAAGTCGTCGTCGTCGACAAGGTCGTCGATGTGCTCGGACAGCGCCAGAACCCGGCGCTTGTCGGCGTCGGCACCGTGCAACTGCTCGATGGCCTGCCGGGCGAGGTTCTTCAGCTTGATGCGGTCGTGCATCGCCTCCTGCGTCAGCGGGGTGGTGTCGAGATAGATCGAGACGCAGATGTCGGCGCGGTGGCGGACGAGATCGTTCAGGATTGCGTGGTCAACGGCGTCGAGATGCAGCATGGATCATTCTCCAGTTCCGACGGAATCGCTCCAGCGCGGGGCGTGCTGCGGGTCGATCCCGACATTCGGGCGGGCTAAGGCGCGATATGGGCCAAATTCGTTCCGGAGTGCCGCGAGCGCCAGCGCCGAGAACAGCGCTGCGCCTCAGCTGAGAGCCACGTTCACGGCGCTTTCCGGCAACTCCTTGCCGAAGCAGCGCTGGTAGAACTCCGCCACCAGCGTGCGCTCGAGCTCGTCGCACTTGTTGAGGAAGGTCAGGCGGAAGGCGAAGCCGATGTCGCCGAAGATATGCGCGTTCTCGGCCCAGGTGATGACCGTGCGCGGGCTCATCACGGTGGAGAGGTCGCCATTCATGAAGGCGTTGCGGGTGAGATCGGCGACGCGCACCATCTTGCTGACGATGTCGCGGCCCTCCTTCGTCTGATAGTGCTTGGCCTTGGCCAGCACGATATCGACCTCGTTGTCGTGAGGCAGGTAGTTCAGCACCGTGACGATGGACCAACGGTCCATCTGCGCCTGATTGATCTGCTGCGTGCCGTGATACAGCCCCGACGTGTCGCCCAGCCCGATCGTGTTGGCAGTGGCGAACAGACGGAAGGCGGGGTGGGGGCGGATCACCCGGCTCTGGTCGAGCAGGGTGAGGCGGCCCGAGGACTCCAGCACGCGCTGGATCACGAACATCACATCGGGGCGGCCGGCATCGTACTCGTCGAAGACGAGCGCCACGTTGTTCTGGTAGGCCCAGGGCAGGATGCCGTCCTTGAACTCGGTGATCTGCTTGCCGTCCTTGAGAACGATCGCGTCCTTGCCGACCAGATCCAGGCGCGAGACATGGCTGTCGAGATTGACGCGCACGCAAGGCCAGTTCAGCCGGGCCGCGACCTGCTCGATATGGGTCGACTTGCCGGTGCCGTGATAGCCGGTGACCATGACGCGGCGGTTGTGGGCGAAGCCGGCGAGGATGGCGAGCGTGGTTTGCCGGTCGAACAGGTAGTCGGCGTCGAGCTCCGGCACATGGGCGTCGGGCTGCGAATAGGCAGGAACCTCCAGATCGGTGTCGATGCCGAAAAGCTGCCGCACCGAGACCTTCATGTCAGGCAGCTTCGCCCCCGGGTCCAACGTCATCGCCATGCGACATCATCCTTCCTGAACAACCCCGGTGTCCTTAACGGCTCCGGGCAGGACCGGCAACACGGTGCGGTCGCCCCGGCTCGACCGCATGGTGGCCATGCCATGCACGGGCCCCTGGGGCGGGCGTCAGGCTCGTCCGGCGCGCTTGAGGTGGTTGTAGGCGTTGACGATCTCCGTGAGGCGCGCCTCGCGCGAACGGTCGCCGCCATTGGCATCCGGGTGGAAGCGCTTGACCAGCTCCTTGTAGCGGGCCTTGATCGCATCCTTGGCGGCGTCGGGCTCGAGGTTCAGCGCGTCGAAGGCCTTGCGGGTCGGCTCGGTGAGGGTCGTCTGCTCGGGTCGGGGCCGGCTTCGGCGACCGAAGCGCTCACCGAACAGGCTGAAGGCGTCGTCGGTTCCAGACGCGTCCGGCGGGCGGCCATTCGCGCGCCCGGCTCCGCGCGCGGCGACACGTGCCTCATGCGCATTCGCACCCAGCCTCCAGGTCGGCCTGTGGCCAATGGCCGCGTCTTTCTGGAAGGCCGCCACCGCCTCGTCGCTCATGCCGGCGAAGTAATCGTAGGAGGCATTGTAGGCGCGCACATGCTCCAGGCAGAATGCGTAGAACTGGCCTTCCCTGCCGCGTCCCTTCGGCGCGCGAAACGCGCCGCGCGCCTGGCAGCCCGGATGGTCGCAGCCGCGCTC
Organism: uncultured Allobosea sp.; assembly: GCA_964508635.1. Classification (GTDB taxonomy): domain Bacteria; phylum Pseudomonadota; class Alphaproteobacteria; order Rhizobiales; family Beijerinckiaceae; genus Allobosea. Next base: position 11,035 of record CAZDUL010000010.1, read on the forward strand.
GGCCGGCTGCGCCTCGGGCTCGGTCTCGCGGCTGGCGCGGATCCGGTCGAACAAGGGCGAATTCAGATTCATGCGCACCAGTGTAAGGGAGAGCCCCGGAGAGCGGCAAGGTAGGGAGCGGCAGGGCATGCGCGCGCCGCCATGCGGTTCGCCAGCTGCCGACCGGCTCCGGGTGAACCGCGTCGGCGCAGCGCCCTTTGCCGGTCTTGCCGAAAGCCGATAAAGCAACGGGCAGAGGCAGGGTGAACCCCATGAGCATGACGGACCGCATTGCGGCGAAGCTGCGCGCAGGACTCGACCCGATCGAGCTCGACGTGATCGACGAAAGCCACCTGCACAGGGGACATGGCAGCTGGCGGGAGGGCGGCGAGACGCATTTTCGCGTGGTTGTTCGCGCCCGCGCCTTCGCAGGCCTCAGCCGGCTCGATCGGCATCGGCGAATCAACGCCTTGCTGGCCGACGAGCTGGCCGGACCGATCCATGCCTTGGCGGTGGTCGCGCGAGCGCCCGGAGAGTAGGCCCGCCATCTGGAAAATCGGCGCGCCGACCTATATGATATGGTATATCAAACTCGACAGGCGCCCTTGCGGCGGCGTCTGACTTCCAGACAGGACGCAAGATGCAGAAAACCGTTGCCCCCTCCCTGCTGCGCCTGTCGGCGCTCAGCCGGCTTGCGCTGGTGAGCGGGCCCGTGGCGCTTCTCTGGGCCGTCGTGTGGTGGGCGATGCGCTGATGCAGGCGCCGGACACCATCGAGCTGTGCGACGTCACCCTCGGCTATGATCGCCACCCGGCGGTTCACCATCTGAGCGGCCGGATTGCTCCGGGTGCGCGGCTTGCGGTGATCGGACCGAACGGCGCTGGCAAATCCACACTGCTGAAGGGGCTGATCGGCGCCTTGAAGCCGCTTTCGGGCCGCATCATCAGCGCCGACCTGTCGCATCGGCGCCTTGCCTATGTCCCCCAGAAGGACGGGATCGATCTGAGCTATCCGGTCAGCGTGTTCGATCTGGTGGCGATGGGATTGTGGCGGAGCAAGGGTCTGTTCGGTGGCTTCGGCCGCCGCGACGAGGCGGCCGTGTCGGCGGCGCTGTCGCGCGTGGGGCTGTCCGGCTTCGAGCGCCGCGCGGTCGGCACCCTCTCCGGCGGGCAGCTGCAGCGGGCGCTGTTCGCGCGCGTCACCTTGCAGGACGCGCCGGTGATCCTGCTCGACGAGCCGTTCTCGGCCATCGATGCCGGCACCATCGACGACCTGATGTCGGTGGTGAACGGCTGGACGGCCGAGGGCCGCACCGTGGTCGCCGTCCTGCATGACCTTCAGGTGGTGCGGGCGCATTTTCCGCAATCCCTGCTGTTGTCGCGCCGGCCGGTCGCCTGGGGGCCGACGGCGCTCGTCCTCACCGAGGAGAACCTCGCGCACGCGCGCGGACTGGTCGAGGCCTTCGACGACAGCGCGCCCACCTGCTCCATCACGGGCGAGCATGTGCATCACCATGGCGACCACCGGGCCGAGGATCCGGCGCACGCCTTCGTGCCGCATGAAGGGGCCGACCATGGCCACGAGGCTGGCCACGATCACGGTCCCCCACAGGACGAGGCGACGCGCACGCCTCGGCCCAAGGCGCTCGTGCAGGGATGCGAGGCGGCATGAGCGAGCTTTTCATCGAGCCGTTTCTGGCTTTCGGCTTCATGCGGCGGGCGCTGGCGGGCGTGATCGCGCTGTCGGCCTGCGGCGCGCCGCTCGGCGTGCTGCTGATGCTGAGGCGCATGGCGCTGACCGGCGATGGCATGTCCCACGCCATCCTGCCGGGCTCGGCACTGGCCTTCGCCGTTTCGGGGCTGGCGCTGTGGCCGCTGACCCTCGGAGGCTTCCTGGCGGGTCTGGTGGTTGCGCTGGCCGCGGGCGCGCTCTCCCGCTTCACGGCGCTGAAGGAGGATGCCTCGCTCGCTTCGTTCTATCTGCTATCGCTGGCGCTCGGCGTGGTGATCGTCTCGACGCGCGGCTCGAATGTCGACCTGATGCACTTCCTGTTCGGCTCGATCCTGGCGCTGGATGACCCGACGCTGGTGCTGATCGCCGCAATCTCGACGCTGACGATGATCGTGCTGGCGCTGTTGTGGCGACCCCTGGTGCTCGATGGCGTCGATGGCGGGTTCCTGCGCACGGTCAGTCGGTCCGGCACCCCGACCTACATGGTGTTCATGGCGCTGCTGGTCGCCAATCTCGTCGCCAGCTTCCTCGCGCTCGGCACGTTGCTCGCGGTGGGCTTCCTCGTCCTGCCGGCGGTGATCGCCCGGTTCTGGGCGCGCGACCTCAACGTCATGGTGCTGATCGCCGTCCTGTCGGCCATCGTGTGCGGCGTCACGGGCCTGCTTCTGTCCTACCACCTGGCGCTGCCGACGGGGCCGGCCATCGTGCTGACGCTGGGCATGGCATTCCTGGCATCGGTTCTCTTCGGTCCGGTCGAGGGCGTGCTGGCGCAGCTCAGACCGGGCCCGCACAAGGCTGGCTGAAGATGCCCTGATCCGGGGGGCTCAGGCGTGGCTGTGTCCGTGGCAGCGATCAGCCTGCGCAGCGCCGCCGCTGCAGCTTGGGCACTGGCCCCGCAACTCCACCGCCATGCGCGCTGGCCGGAAACCGAGCCGCGCCGCCAGGGTTTCGAGCTGGTGTTCCAGCGCTTGGTCATGGAACTCGGTCGCCTGTCCGCAGGTCTCGCACAGCATGAAGCCGGCGAGATGCGCGTGGTTCGGCTCGCAGCACGCTACGAATGCATTCAGCGATTCGATGCGATGCGCCAGACCGTCGCGGATGAGCCGGTCAAGCGCACGATACACTGTGGGCGGGGCATTGACGCCCTCGTTGCGCAGCATCCCGAGGAGATCATAGGCCGACATCGGCCGCGAGGAGGCGCTCAGCAGCGACAGGATGCGCTCCTGCGTCTGGGACAGCGGCCGACGGGCAGCGGCGGAGGTGCTCGGCATGGCAGGCGTGGCTCCCGGAAGCGTCTTGCAGGCCCCTTCCTGCGAGAGACTATTGATATAACATATCACTTATCATATGTGGGTCAGGTGCGCATCCCCCAATAGTGAGGGTCGCGCATGTGCCCATTCCTCCTCCAGCGGAAACGCGTTTCATCGGGAGAACAGCGATGATCAAGCCGATCAGCCGACGCATCATGCTAGCCGGCCTTGCAAAAGCGGGGCTGTCGGTCGTGGCGACCGGCATCAGCACGGCCGGTCTGGCCCAGACTGCGCCCGCGTTGCCAGCGCGGGTTCCGCTCGAGGTGGTGGCATCCTTCTCGATCCTCGCTGATTTCGTGAAGCAGGTTGGCGGCGAACGCGTGGCGGTGACAACGCTGGTGCAACCCGGTGCCGACGCGCATGTCTACAGCCCGACGCCGGCGGATGCCCGTGCTGTCGCCGGTGCACGGCTGGTCGTCATCAACGGGCTCGGCTTCGAGGGCTGGGTCAATCGCCTCATCCGTTCGTCCGGTACGACAGCGACGGTCGTCACCGCCACCTCGGGGGTCCGGCCGCTGAAGGCCAAGGATGGTCATGGCCACGCTCATGCCCATGGTCATTCCCATGGTCATTCCCATGGCCACGCGCATGGCGATCATGATCCCCATGCCTGGCAGTCGGTCGCCAATGCAAAGCTCTATGTCGCGGCCATTCGGGATGCCCTGATCGCGGCGGACCCGGAGGGTCGCGCGGTCTACGAGGCCAATGCGGCCGCCTATACGGCCAAGCTCGATGCGCTGGACGCCGAGATCCGGGCCGGAATCGCGCGGATCCCCGCCGATCGGCGGCGCATCATCACCGCGCACGACGCCTTCCAGTATTTCGAGCAGGCCTATGGCGTGCGCTTCCTGTCGCCGCGCGGCGTCACCACGGGCGTCGAGCCGAGCCCTCAGGCGATTGCCCAGCTGATCACGCAGATCAGGCGGGAGAAGACCCCGGCGGTGTTCCTCGAGAACATCACCGATCCGCGCGTGATCCAGCGCATTGCCGAGGAGACGGGCGCGAGGGTCGGCGGCACGCTGTATTCGGACGCGTTGACGCCGGCCGGGGGGCCCGCCAGCACCTATGTCGATCTGATGCGCCACAACCTGCAGCAGCGGGTCGGCGCGCTCGCGGTCAGCTGACAGAGGCCGGGAGAGCCGGCTTCTCCTTCGGCGCGGCGGGACTGAGCGCATACAACGCCAGCGCCGCCGCGAGGATCAGCGCGAAGCCTGCATGCATGGCGCCATAGGCGAAGGCCGGCGTGGCGCCGGACGCTCTTGCGAGGTCGATCCAGGCGCCCGAGGCAAACTGGACCAGCGCGGCCCCCGCGATGAACAGGAAGTTCATGCTTGTCATGCCGCGCCCGATCAGGTTGGCGGGGAAGAACAGCCGCGCATGGGCCATCAGAACAGCGTAGTTGAAGCCGACGAAACCGATCACGACGAAATGCAGCGTGGCCGTGAACCCGCTGCGTGATCCCGTCAGCGCCAGCGAAGTGTAGGCGGCCACCATCGCGGCGGTGGTGAGAAGAACGGTTTGCTTCGGGCTCTTCAGCGCCCGCTCGAGCCAGCCGATGGCGAAGGCGCCGGCGACCATGGCCAGCGCCATCGCGAAAGCCGCATCGCCTTGCGCCTGGCGACTCAAGCCGTTGACCTCCCCGATATAGGGCGCGACCCACAGACCCCGCGTCGTGACAAGACAGGCATAGGAGGTGAGCACCAGCGGCGCGATCAGCCACAAGGCCTTCAGGCGCGCGATGCCGGCGAGGCCGCCGAGAATGCCGTCGTCGCCTGCATCGGAGCGCACCAGCGGCGGATCGCGCACCATGGCGACCGCCAGCACAATCGCCAGCGCAAACAGGGCGGCGGTCGCCAGCATCGCGGGCCGCCAGCCGAATGCATCGGCCGCGCGGGCGAGCGGGGCAGCGCCCATGAGATTGCCGAGGGAGCCCAGCCCGATGAACAGCGACGCCAGCCCAGCAAAGCGCATCGGCTCCACCTGCTTGGCAAGCAGGTAAAGCGCTGCCATGAACACCGGCGCGCAGCCGGCGCCGATCAGCGCCATCGCCAGCATCGCGACGCCCGGCGACGGCGCGAGCGCGAACAGGATGGCTCCGCCGGTTCCCGCCGTCATGCACGTCGCCACCGTCAGGCGCGGCCCCAGCCGGTCCAGCGCCCAGCCAACGGGAAACTGCATCACTGCGAAACTGATGAACCAGGCGGCGCTCAGCGCGCCGAGATCGCTCGCGCTCAGTCCGAGATCGGCGCTGATCGGCGCTGCGATCACGCTCAGGAAGGAGCGGTAGAAGATCGACAGGATGTAGCCGAGGGTGAGGGCAAGAAAGATGCGCAAGTGAACGGTCCCGGAGGCAAGGCCGGATTGCTCAAGACTGGCCAACCCGACGCGAACGATGGTCAGGCCTTCGACGGCGGGGAGCGCTCGCGGGCCTCACTTCGTCCGCTCGAGAATGCTGACATAGTTGGCGACCGCGGCACCGCCCATGTTGAAGATGCCCGCCAGAGTCGCGCCGGGGATCTGCATGTCGCCGGCCTCGCCCATCAGCTGCATGGCGCTGAGCGCATGCATCGAGACGCCTGTCGCGCCGATCGGATGGCCCTTGGACTTCAGCCCGCCCGACGGATTGACCGGCAGCTTGCCGTCCTTCGAGACCCAGCCCTCGCGGATGGCGCGCGCCCCATCGCCCTCTTCGGTCAGGCCCATCGCCTCGTACTCGATGAGTTCGGCGATGGTGAAGCAGTCATGCGTCTCGACGAGCGAGAGATCGGTGAGCGCAAGGCCGGCCTGACCCAGCGCGCGGGACCATGCCGTGCGGCACCCTTCGAACTTCAGGATGTCGCGCTTCGACATCGGCAGGAAATCCTGTGCATGAGCCGTGGCGCGGAAACTCACCGCGCGCGCCATCCCGGCCGCGACCTCGTCCGCGGCGATCACCAGCGCGGCCGCGCCGTCCGAGACCAGCGAGCAGTCGGTGCGCTTGAGCGGACCGGCGACGAACGGATTCTTCTCGCTTTCGGCGCGGCAGAAGGAGAAGCCCAGATCCTTGCGCATCTGCGCGTACGGGTTCGAGACGCCGTTGGCATGGTTCTTCGCCGCGATCAGCGCCAGCGCATCGGACTGGTCGCCGTGACGCTGGAAGTAGGCTGACGCGATCTTGCCGAACACGCCTGCGAAGCCGGCAGGCGTGTCTCCGTCCTCGGGGAGGTAGGAGGCCTTCAGGAGATTCGCGCCTATCTGCGGCCCCGGCGTCGTCGTCATCTGCTCGACGCCGACCACGAGCACGATGCGCGCATCGCCCGCCCGCACGGCTCGCACGGCCTGGTGCACCGCGGCCGTCCCGGTGGCGCAGGCGTTCTCCAGTCGCGTCGCCGGCTTGAAGCGCAGGCGGTCATCCGCCTGCAGAACCAGCCCGGCGGTGAAATCCTGCTGGGAGAAGCCCGCGTTGAAATGGCCGAGCACGATCTCGTCGACATCGTCGGCTGTCACGCCGGCATGGGCCATCGCCTCGCGCGCCACGCGCACGATCAGGCTCTCGACGGTCTCGGCGTCGAGCTTGCCGAAGGGCGTGTGCGCCCAGCCCACGATCGATGCGCCCATGGTGTCTCTCCCGTCCATCATCATCGTCTGTGCCGGCACCATCGCGCGGCCCGTCGCGCGCATCAAGCGGCGCGGCTGCAAGGCGGCGGTGCAGCGCTGTGCCCGCCAGGCAATCGAGACCTCATGCTAGGCAAATCAGCGCGATGCCGCTAGGTATCGCTCATGTGCGCGCCTGCGCTTTACGACAGGTTCTGCACGCTCACGGGTCGCGCATCGGGCGTCGGCGCCTTCTGATCGATGATGTGGGGAACGCCAATGCGCGGTCTGGCGGTTGCAGGGATGTTGGCGCTCGCGGCGACGCTGGCGCAGCTGTTCGCCACCGGCGCCACGGCGCAGACGGCCGGCCCCTCGCTTGTTGTCGATGCGGCGACCGGCGACGTGCTGCACGAGGAAAATGCGTCGATCGCCTGGCACCCGGCCTCCACCACCAAGATGATGACGGCCTATGTGGCGCTGCGGGCGGTCAAGGCGGGCCGGATCGGCATGGAGACACCGATCCCTGCCTCGAAGCTCGCCGCCTCGCAACCGCGCGTGAAGGTCTTCATCAAGCCCGGCCAGGAGATCACGCTGGCGAACGCGCTCAAGGTGATGATGGTGAAGTCGGCCAACGACATCGCCTACGTCATCGCCGAGGGCGTGGCGGGCGACGTGCCGGGCTTTGTTGCCATGATGAACGCGGAGGCGCGCCGCCTCGGCCTTGCCGACACCGTGTTCCGCAACCCCAACGGCTGGCATCATCCCGAGCAGCAGACCAGTGCGCGCGATCTCGCCGTGCTCGCCATGACGATGCTGCGGGAGTTTCCCGAACATGCCGACCTCTGGGGCATCGGCGCGGTGCAGCTCGGACGCCAGACGCTGCTCAACACCAATGGGCTGATCGGCCGCTATTCCGGCGCGAACGGCTTCAAGACCGGTTTCGTCTGTGCCTCGGGCTTCAATGTCGTCGCGACCGCGACGCGGGGTGGACGTACCCTGATCGCGGTGGTGCTGGGCGCCTATTCCGGCGCCGAGCGGACCGTGAAGGCGGCGCAGATCCTCGATGCTGCGTTCTCAAGCTGGGGCGGTGGCGGGCGCAACGTGCTGTCGATGGGCCCCAGCGGCACGGTCGCACGCAACATCTGCGCAGAGGTCCGGGCCTTCGGCCGCGGGGCGCCTCTGGCCGACGATGTCGACACGACAGGTCCGATCTCGTTCGCCCCAGCGGGCGGAAACAGCGATTCGGCCGGCATGTATGACGTGTTTCGCCAGACGGCGGCGCAATCCAGCCTGGGCCGCACCGCGAACGGACGGCTGACGCCCGGCCCGCGCGCGCCCTTCACCCCGATCCAGATCGCCTATGGCCGCACCGCCGGCTCGGACCGCGCTCCGCTGGCTGCGAATGTGGCACGCCGTCCCGACACCCAGCTTGCCGGGCGCGGCTCGGCCGGGTCAGGCGCGCAGGCCTTCGCGCCAGGGTTCTCGCCAGCTTTCGCGCCCGGTCCGGCTGTCGCGGCGTCAGCTTCGGCCGCAGCCCAGCGTCCGGGCGCGGTCGAACGGGCGCGGGCCGCCGCCCGCAACCAGCAGATGGGCGCAGGACAGATCGCGCCGGTGAATCGGGAGGTGTCGGACGTTCCGGCCAATACGACAGCCTTCGCGCCGGCAGCTGGCGCTGCATCCGCACCCCTTTCCAGCCCCGAAGGCCCGATCCGGCTGCATGGCGCGATCGGCGCTGCGCCTCCGGCGCCGCCGAGGCCATCGGCTGCCGCCGGTATTCGGCCCGCCGCGCAGGTCCAGCCGAGGCCGGTCCAGCCGGGCACGGCACGACCGATCGCGCCTTCGGCCCGTCCGGCGCATGATGCCGCCAGGCCTGCAGCCGTCCGGCCCGGGCCGCGCGCATCGACCGGACAGCCCCCGGCGCGCCCGGTCGCGGCTGCGCCTTCGCCGCCGCGTCGCGCAGCGCCACCCGCTTCGACCCGCAGTTCGGCTCCGGCACAGTGAACAGCGCCGTGTCCCGCTGCGGAAGTCGCTTGGCGAGCGGCAAGGCCTCGCCGCGGTGCATGGGTCCGCGCGCGATCTGACAGCGTGCAGTGATGCGCCTTGCCACCACCGCTTCGACCGGTCTTGCTCTCGCCGTTGCGAGCGCGGCGGGCTATGGCCTCAATGCGGTCACCGCGCAGATGGCGGCCGCAGCAGGCCTTGGCGGCGCGCTCGTCGTGTTCTGGCGCGTGGCGCTGATGCTTGCGGTGCTGGCGGCGATCGCTGTCCTCTGGCGGGCCAGACTTGCGGTGGAGCGCGGGGAACGGTCGGCGCTCGTGGTCTTCGGTCTGTCCAGCGCCTTGGTCGGCATGGCTTACCTGTCGTCGGTGGCGTTCCTGCCCGTCAGCGTCGCGGTGGTCGTGTTCTACCTGTTCCCGATCTTCATCGTGCTGGCCGAGCCGTTCGTGGAGCATCGGCGCTTCAACCTGACGCAGCTCGTGGTGGTGGTGATCGGCTTTGTCGGGGTGGCCATGGTCGTCGGCGGTCATGGCGGGGCCGTGGACTGGCGCGGGCTTGTTCTCGCCCTGCTGGCGGCGATCGGCGCCGCCGTGCAGTTCTTCGCCGCCACGCGGATGAAGCGTTCGGGCACAGTGGCAAAACTGTTCTGGTCGCATGTCATCGTGCTGCCGGTGGTCGGCACGACGCTGCTTCTCATTGGCGGCTTCAAGGGTCCGGCGGCCTTCGCGGCGGCGCCCATCGCCATGGCGGTGACGATCGGCGCCTATCTCGTCTCCTTCGCGTTGCAGATGCTGGCGCTGGCGCGGGTATCCGCCGCCATCGGCGGACTCGCCTATCTGACCGAGCCTTTGTTCGCGACCGCGTTCGCGGCGCTGCTGCTCGGCGAACGGCTCGGCGGCTGGCAGTATCTCGGCGCGGCGCTCACGCTGGCCGCTGTCGGGCTCAACGCGAAGCGAACGCTGTCGGCCAAGCGTGGCGGAGAAAGGGTCTGAGGCACGCTGCCCACAGCCCGCCTGTCTTGAAGCAAGGCCGGAGCCACGCCATGTGGGGCCGGCGATGTCCTTGCCTCACCCCGCCATGCAGCCGCCGCCTGCCTTGCCGCTGCAGGTCATCACCGGTTTCCTCGGGGCCGGAAAGACCACGCTCCTGAACCGTCTGTTGCGCGATCCGGCGCTCGCCGACACGGTGGTGATCGTCAACGAGTTCGGCGAGGTCGGGCTCGATCATCTGCTGATGCAGGGGGTCGAGGATGGCATGATCCTGATGGAGTCGGGCTGCCTGTGCTGCACGCTGCGCGGCGACCTGGTCGTCACGCTGGAGGATCTGCTGCGCCGGCGCGACAACGGCCGCATCGCGCCGTTCCGCCGGGTGGTGATCGAGACGACCGGCCTCGCTGATCCCGCTCCGATCCTGCACACCGTGCTGATGCATCCCTACCTGTCGCGTCGCTTCGATCTCGACGGCGTGGTGACACTGGTCGATGCCGTGAATGCGACGGCGACGCTGGGCGAACACGAGGAAGCCGTCCGGCAGGTGGCCGTGGCCGACCGCATCGTGCTGACCAAGACCGATCTTGCCAGCGCAGCGCAGACCGCCGGGGCGCGCGCGCTCATCGGGACCGTCAATCCCGGCGTGCCGATCCTCGATGCGGCGGCGGGCGAAGCCACGGCCGCCAATCTGATCGGGCTCGGTCTATACGATCTTGCGGCGCGTCCGCGCGAGGTCGAGGCCTGGCTGGCGATCGAGGCGATCACCGGCGACACGTCAATGCATCGCCACGACCCGAACCGGCAGGGCGATATCGCCGCTGTCGTGCTGACCGCCGATCAGCCGATCCGCGGGCAGACCTTCGACCTGTTCTGGACTCTGATGACATCGACCCACGGGCCCAGGCTGCTCAGGATGAAGGGCCTGCTGTGCCTTGCCGAACAGCCGGATCGGCCGGTGGTCGTGCAGGCGGCGCGGCAGGTGCTCCACCCGCCGCAGGAACTGGCCCGATGGCCCTCGGATGAGCGCTCGACGCGCATCGTGCTGATCGCAAAGGGTCTTGACCCGGCCATACCGCGCCGGCTCTGGAGCGCCTTCATCGGAAAAGCCGCTGCGGTCTGACGCCTCAGGCTTCCTCGCGCAGCGCGCGGCGGATGATCTTGCCCGTTGTCGTCATGGGCAAGGCATCGCGGAAGGCGATCTCGCGCGGATACTCGTGGGGCGACAGCCGCATGCGCACGAAATCCTGGATCTCGCGCACCAGCGCGTCGCTGGCGCGGTGGCCTTGCTTCAGCACCACGAACGCCTTGACGATCTCGGTGCGCAGCGCGTCCGGCTTGCCGACGACCGCCGCCAGCGACACGGCCGGGTGGCGCAACAGGCAGTCCTCGACCTCGCCCGGGCCGATGCGATAGCCGGCCGAGGTGATGATGTCGTCATCGCGGCCGACGAAGCGGAAGAAGCCGTCGGCGTCGACGAAGCCCTGATCTCCGGTGGTCATCCAGTCGCCGATGAACTTCGCATTCGTCGCTTCAGGCTTGTTCCAGTAGCGCAGGAACATCACCGGGTCCGGCCGGCGCACGGCGATCTGGCCCTCCTCGTCCACGGCGCAGCACGAGCCGTCGGGACGGATCACCGCCACGTCATGCCCGGGCACGGGCTTGCCGATGGCGCCCGGGCGGCAGACGCCGAGCGCGGCGGAGGAGGCGAGGACCAGATTGCATTCGGTCTGGCCGTAGAACTCGTTGATGGTGAGCCCAAGCGCCTCGCGGCCCCAGGCCAGCGTCTCGGCGCCCAGTGCCTCCCCGCCGGAAGCGAGCGTGCGCAATCCCGTCTCTCGCGGCGCTGCTCCCGTGCTGCGCATCATGCGCAGCGCGGTCGGCGGCACGAAGGCGTTGCGCACGCCCATCCGCGCGATCAGGTCGAAGGCCGCCTCCGGGTCGAAGCGGCCGGGCGGCTGCGCCACCACCGGAACGCCATGGTGCAGGCCGGGCAGCAGGATGTTGAGCAGACCGCCCGCCCAGGCCCAGTCTGCGGGCGTCCACAGCCGGTCGCCGGCTTGCGGGAAGCCGTCATGCGGCATGGCCACGCCCGGCAGATGGCCGAGCAGCACGCGATGCCCATGCAGCGCGCCCTTGGGCTGGCCGGTGGTGCCGGAGGTATAGATCATCAGCGCCGGGTCGTCCGGGCGCGTCTCGACAGCCGTGAAGTCGGGAGACGCTTGCGCGATGGCGCGGCCGAGGTCGCGGGCAGCGCCGTCGTCGCCGTCGCACGACAGGATCAGCGCCAGGCCGGACGCGCCACCTCCCGCCGTCGCCTTCGCAAGCCCGGCTGCATTGGTGATGAGCGCGCATGCGCCGCTGTCGGCCAGCCGGTAGGCGATCGCATCGATGCCGAACAGCGCCGCCAGCGGGACGGCGATGGCGCCGAGCTTGTAGATCGCGGCGTGGGCGATCGGCACCTCGGGCCCCTGCGGCAGCAGGATGGCGACCCGGTCGCCAGCGCCGATGCCGGCTTGCAACAGCACGTTGGCCAGCCGGTTGGAGCGATCCGCCAGCGCGCCGTAGGTCAGCACGTCGATGCCGCCATCGGGGAGGGGCGTCAGCACCGCCGGACGGTCGGGGGCGATGCGGGCCCATCGGTCGGCGATGTCGATCCCGATGTTGTAGCGCTGCGGAAGCGCCCACCGGAACCGTTCGCGCCAGGCCAGATAGGGGTCGGTCATGGTCGGGTTCCGGGCAGGAATGAAGCGTCCAGGGCTCAACAGCCACGCCTCGCGCGCGGGCGATGTGGCGGATCAGCAACGGGCGCCCGAATCTGCACCAATGCGAGGGCGTCGCACTTGTGCTGCGGAAGACAGACGCGGAATCGTTTAGGCGTAAACGAAGCTCGCGACAACGGGTGGCAGCGGGAGGCGGTTCGATGATGCGTCGGGTGGGTCTGGCCGTGCTGGCCATGGGGCTGATGAGCGCCACGGCGCTCGGGCAGCAGCGGTATGTCGCTTTCGGCGACAGCCTCTCGGACAACGGCAATTTCTTCGCCGCCACGGGTCAGCCCCCGGCTCCCTATTTCAATGGACGCTTCAGCAACGGCCCGACCTGGGTCGAGGTTCTGGCCGGGCCCATGGGCGGGTTCTTTCCGATCGGGCCGGTCAACAACGGGACGAGCACGAACTTCGCCTTCGGCGGTGCGCGCACCGATGGCGCAGCCGCACCGCCCGGCTCGCCGCCCAACATTTCCGGCGGCTCGGGGGCCCAGATCGCCAACTACCTTGCGCGCGGCGGCAGCTTCGGGGCCAATGACCGCGTGACGCTGTGGGCCGGTGCCAACAACATCTTCCAGGGCCTGTCGACCACCTTGCCGCTCGTCGCTGGCGGGGTGATCACGCCAGCGCAGGCGCAGGCGACCATGCAGGCCATCGCCACCGCTGCCGCGACCGATGTTGCGATGCAGGTCGGGCAGCTGGCCGGGGCCGGGGCCCGCCAGATCATCGTGTTCAACCTGCCGAGCTTCAGCAGCGTGCCGCAGTTCCTTGGCGGGCCGGCCGCGCCGCTCGCCGGCTTCGCCAGCAGCGTGTTCAACCAGGCGCTCGGCACGGCCGTGCCGGCTGCCGCGGCCGGCGCCAACGTCACATTGGTCGATGTGGCCAGCGTGTTCGCCGCGCTGCAGGGGAACCCTGCCGCCTTCGGCTTCACCGACGCCACATCAAACTGCACGACGACCCCGGCCTGCGTGCTCAACCCGGCGGCGCGGGACCAGTTCGTGTTCTGGGACGGCGTGCATCCCACGGCGGCTGGCCATCGGCTTGTCGCGGCGGTCGCCTCGCAATACCTGATGGCTCCGGTGCTGGGGGGCGTCTACGCGGCGCTGGGTGAGACTGCCATCGAGGGGCGTCGCGCCGGCGCAGGCCGCGCCTTCGACCGGCTCGACCTGGCGCGCGCGGGGCGTCCTGGCGTCAACAGCTACTTCGTCAGCCTTTACGGCGATGTGTCGGATAGCCGCGCAACCGGTTCGCGACCATCCCTCAGCGCCGGCAGCTACGGCGTGTCCTTCGGCTTCGATCGGACCTTCAGCGACACGCTGGCCTTCACAGCCGGCGCGTCCGTCGGGCTTGGCTCCATCAAGTCCGGCGGCATCCTGTCCTCGGACACTTTCAACGCCGCCCTCGACGCCGGTGCGATTTACGCGTCTGGCCCGTTCTTCGCCAAGGCCGGCGTCGGACTCGGCTTCACCCGGTTCGACGACATGGAGCGCCGGACGATCGGCCCGCTGTTCAACACGGCATCGCCCCATGCGCTGTCCTACAATGCGGCGCTGGAGCTCGGCCTCAACCAGGCCTTCGGCGCGGTCGAGTTGTCGCCGCGAGCCCGCCTCGGCTGGTTCGGGGCCTCGATCGGCGCCGTCAACGAGGCCGGCTCCGTCGCGCCGCTGGCGATCTCGCGCCACAGCGCCAGCGCCTTCGTGGCCGGCGCCGAATTGCGCCTGTCGACGAAGCTGGTCGAGACGCAGGCGCAACAGGTCAGACTGACCGGGCTCGTGGGCTACGAACGCTACATCGGCTACACCGGCAACGCGCTGACGGCCCGTCTCCTGGGCAATGCGGTGCAACCTTTCCGCGTCGCGTCGGGCGATCCGCGCGGGCCTGGCGTGATCCTGGGCGCCGGCGTCAGCGTCCAGACCGCGGGCGGCCTCGGCATCTCGCTCGACTACCGCGCCGCGATCGGGGAGAGCCGGCAGGTGCGCCATTCCGGCCAGCTTGCGGTGCGTGCCGCGTTCTGACGCGTGGTGGCTGTTCACAGCCGGCGAAAGGAGGGCTGTTCGGGCACCGCCGCGTCATGCTAGCGGCTGGCCCGAAAGCGCGCCGCGCCGGAGGTGACCATCGAGCCTCGCGGACGTCCGGCGCCTGCCGCAGCCTCGAGCGAACGAAAGCCGCCCGCCATGCCCGATCAGACCCGCCGCGTGACCCGCGCGCTTCTTTCCGTATCCGACAAGAGCGGCCTCGTCGATTTCGCACGGGCGCTCAAGAGCCATGGCGTGGAGCTGGTTTCCACCGGCGGCACGCGCGCGGCGCTGATCGAGGCGGGCCTCGACGTGCGCGATGTCGCCGATCTGACCGGCTTTCCCGAGATGATGGATGGGCGGGTCAAGACGCTGCATCCTGGCGTGCATGGCGGGCTGCTCGCAGTCCGGGCCAATCCCGAACATCAGGCGGCAATGCTGTCCCACGGCATCGGCGCGATCGACCTGCTCGTCGTCAATCTCTACCCGTTCGAGGCGACGGTGGGGGCGGGCAAGGACCACGCGGACTGCATCGAGAACATCGACATCGGCGGGCCCGCGATGATCCGCGCCGCCGCGAAGAACCACAATGATGTCGCGGTGGTGGTCGATGTGGCGGATTATGCGCGCGTGCTCGATGATCTGGCCGCGCACAAGGGGGCAATCACCCTCACGCTGAGGAAGAGGCTTGCGCAGAAGGCCTTTGCGCGAACGGCAGCCTACGACGCCGCGATTTCCAACTGGCTTGCGGGCGAGCTGGGCGACGAGGCCCCACCATGGCGGGCTTTCGGCGGCGAGCGGGCCGAGATGCTGCGTTATGGCGAGAATCCGCACCAGAGCGCGGCGCTGTATCGCGGCCCTGTCGCGCGGCCGGGCGTTCTGACCGCCCGCCAGGTGCAGGGCAAGCAGCTGTCCTACAACAATATCAACGACACCAACGCGGCCTACGAGGCGGTGGCGGAGTTCGATCCCGCCCGCACGGCAGCCTGCGTCATCGTCAAGCACGCCAACCCCTGCGGCGTCGCGGAAGCCGGCGATCTGGCCGAAGCCTACGCCAGGGCGCTCGCCTGCGATCCGGTCTCGGCCTTCGGCGGCATCGTGGCGCTCAACCGCACCCTCGACGCGGCCGCTGCGGCGCGCATCGTCGAGATCTTCACCGAGGTGATCATCGCGCCGGACGCCACGCCGGAGGCGATCGCCCTCGTGGGCGCGAAGAAGAACCTGCGGCTGCTGCTCGCCGGCAGCCTGCCGGATCCGCGCGCGCCGGGGGTGGCGGTGACGCAGGTGGCCGGCGGCTTCCTGACCCAGACAAGGGACAATCTCAGCATCGACGATGTCGCGCTCACGGTGGTGACGAAACGGGCCCCTACCGATGCGGAGCTTGCCGATCTGCGCTTTGCCTTCCGCGTCGCCAAGCATGTGAAATCGAACGCCATCGTCTATGCGAAGGGAGGAGCCACCGTCGGCATCGGGGCGGGCCAGATGAGCCGCGTCGATTCCGCGCGCATCGCGGCGTGGAAGGCCGATGAGGCCGCCAGGGCCGCCGGCCTTCCGGAGAGCCTGGCAAGGGGATCGGTGGTGGCGTCCGACGCCTTCTTCCCCTTCGCCGACGGGCTTCTGGCCGCGGCGGCCGCGGGCGCGACGGCTGTGATCCAGCCCGGCGGTTCGGTGCGCGACGAGGAGGTTATCCGGGCGGCAGACGAGGCCGGGCTTGCGATGGTGTTCGCGGGCGTGCGCCATTTCCGGCATTGAGGGGCGAGGCGGACTCCATGCCGTCATTGTGCGAAGCCGGGAGAGGACATAGGTTGCCGGCCACGAACCCCATCGTATCGCGCCGATCGTGATGCCCTTCAACAAGTCCCCCGACCAGCGCTGGCAGGCGCGCCAGGCGCGCATCGCCCGATGGGACAGGCCCATCGTCACCCTGGGCCAGCGGCTGCGCGCCTGGGGCGACATGCTGATCAGGGATCACGGCATCTTTCGGCTGCTCTATCTGAACGAACACAGCATCACGCCGGAGTTCCGCCGCTCGGCGCAGCCGGCTCCCCACGATATCCGTCGGCTGGCGAGGGAAGGCGTTCGCACCATCGTCAATCTGCGCGGCGGACGCGAACTGGGCGCCTGGCCGCTGCAGCGCGAGGCCTGCGAGAAGAACGGCATCGCGCTCAGGGAGATCACGCTGCGCTCGCGCGCGGCGCCGGAACGCGAGGTGCTGCTGGCGCTGCCGCAGTTCTTCGCCGAGATCGCCTATCCGGTGCTGGCGCACTGCAAGTCCGGCGCGGATCGGGCCGGGCTGTTTGCGGCGTTGTACCTGCTGGTGCGCAAGGGCGCATCGGTTGCTGAAGCCCGACGGCAATTGTCGCTGCGCTTCGGCCATGTGCAGCTGGCGAGGACTGGCGTGCTGGATGCCTTCCTGTCGGCCTACGAGCATGAGGGCGAGCGCAAGGGGCTCGCGTTCATGGACTGGGTGCGGGATGTGTATGATCCGGCCCGCGTCGAAGCGGCCTTCCAGGAGAACTTCTGGGCGAGCCTGCTGGTCGACAGGGTGCTGAAACGCGAATAGGACTCAGCCTGCGAGCATCTGCAATTGATGGAGCCTGGCATAGGCGCCCTGACGCGCCATCAGGTCATCGTGGGTGCCCTGTTCGACGATGCGGCCGTGCTCCATCACCACGATCTGGTCGGCCTGTCGGACGGTCGACAGCCTGTGCGCGATGACCAGCGTGGTGCGCCCGACCATCAGCTTCGCCAGCGCATCCTGGACGAGACGCTCCGATTCGGCGTCCAGCGCGCTGGTGGCTTCGTCGAGCAGCAGGATGGGAGCGCCTTTCAGGATCGCGCGGGCCAGCGCCACGCGCTGGCGCTCCCCACCCGACAACCGCCCGCCGCGTTCCCCGACGCGCGTCTGGTAACCGTCCGGCAGCGCGCTGATGAACCCATGCGCGGCGGCGGCCGTTGCGGCCGCCACGATCTCGGCGTCGCTCGCCCCGGGGCGGCCGAACGCGATGTTGGCGCGGATCGTGTCGTCGAACAGCACCACATCCTGCGAGACCACGGACACAGCTGCGCGCAGCGACCCGAGCGTCACGTCGCGCACGTCCTGGCCGTCGATCAGCACAGCGCCAGCCTGAACGTCGTAGAGACGCGGCGGCAAGGCCAGCAGGGTGGATTTGCCGGAGCCGGAACGACCGACCAGCGCCGTGACCTGTCCGGCCGGGCACTCCAGCGTCAGGTCGTCGATGGCGGGCTGATCCTCACGGTAGCGAAAGCGCACGGAGCGGAAGCTGACCGCGCCGCGGTCCACGGCCAACGGCCTGGCGTCGGGCCGTTCGGTGATCGTCGCGGGCCGGTCGAGCACATCGTAGAAGCGCTTGAGGGCGGCGATGGCTTCCTGCACCACGGCGTTGAGATTGCCGATGGAGCGCAAGGGTTGCGCCGCCAGCAACAGGGCGGTGACATAACCCGTGAAGTCACCGATCGTGCCGGCTCCGGTGCTGACGCGAAGGCCGATGGCGAACAGCACCGCCGCCACCGCGATGCCGCCGCCGACCTCGAGCAGCGGCTCGACGCGCCCACGCGCATTGATCGCCTTCATGCGCAGCTTGCGCAGCCGCTCGAAGGCGTCGCGGGCGCGGGCTTTGAGATAGCCCTCGAGCCGGTCGATCTTGGCGGCTCGCGCGCCCTGCAGGCTCTCCGTCAGGATCGCGGCCATCAGGCCTGTCTGCTCCTGCTGGTCGTTGGCGACGCGGCGAAGCTTCTTGCCGATGCGGATGATCGGGCCGGCCACCAGCGGCACGATCACGGCTGCGATCAGGGTGAGCTGCCAGTCGATCCACAGCATCGCACCGAACAGCCCGATGGCGGTGACGCCATCGCGCACGGCGATGTTGACGAGCCGCGTCAGCGCCTCCCGGACATAGGTGAAGTCGGTGGTGAATCGCTGGGTCAGGGAGGCTGCGTTGTCGGCCTGGAGCTGCGCCAGATCGGCCTCGATGAGATGCCCATAGAGGCGCGTCTGCAGGTTGGCCTCGATGCGGCTGACCACGCTGTTGGTCAGCACCAGCTGTCCCAGCAGCGAGAAGCCCTTGATCGACGTGACGATCACCACCAGCGCCGCAATCGCGTGCAGGGCGCCGACGCTATCACCTGCGACCGTGCGCAGCCCGGCCCTCACGCCGTCCACGAGCATGCTGCCCGCCCCCGCGCTGGCGAAGGAATCGAAGGCCAGCTTGATCAGGACCGGATAGAGGCTGGTCGAGGCCGCGATCAGCAGGATGAGGCCCAGAATGCCAAGCAGCGCGGCCGTGTGCTGCGAGACCTCTTCGCGCCACAGGCGGGCCAGCAGCGGCCAGCCCTCGGCGGCGTCACGCGCGGTGAATTTGGCCATGCTCTGATCGGTCCTCGCGAAGGGCGGCTGTCAACGCCAGACGAAAGACCGGGCGCTGCGCCATGCTCATACGGCGAGCGGATCATCACGCCGTTGCCGCGTTCCTGACGGCAGCCGCTGGCAAATGCAACCGGTCGAACAGTTCATCACCGGGATCGGATCGACCAATATGTGAAGATGATGACCGCTGCACGGGTGTGCGGTGGACGGTTCACTGGAGCGGGCGAAGGGATTCGAACCCTCGACCCCAACCTTGGCAAGGTTGTGCTCTACCCCTGAGCTACACCCGCATCCATGTAAACCGCCGGGGCTCGGGTAGCCCTGCGACGGAGCGTGTCTTTAGCCTCAAACCTCGGCGCGCCGCAAGCCCCTTTTTGGGGGCTGCGCGCCGGGTTGGCCGCGACCGTCCAGCGGCCCGGTCAGGCCGCCTTGCGGGCCCCGATGACCGGATCCAGCTCACCCTTCGCGTAGCGCCTCGCCATTTCCGCCAGCGTGTAGACCTTCTTGAACTTGGAGGCCTGCCCGGCGGTGTTGAACTCCTGCAGGCGTTGCCTGCAGAGCTTCTGCATCGCCTCCAGCGCGGGCTTCAGATACTTGCGCGGATCGAACTCGGACGGGTTCTCCGCCAGGACCTTGCGGATCGCGCCGGTCATGGCCATGCGGTTGTCGGTGTCGATGTTGATCTTGCGCACGCCGTGCTTGATGCCGCGCTGGATCTCCTCGACCGGCACGCCCCAGGTCGGCTTCATCTGGCCGCCATAGCGGTTGATGATGTCCTGCAGCTCCTGCGGCACGCTCGACGAGCCGTGCATGACAAGATGCACGTTCGGCAGCTTGGCGTGGATCTCCTCGATCACGTGCATGGCCAGCACCTTTCCGTCCGGCTTGCGGCTGAACTTGTAGGCGCCGTGGCTGGTGCCCATGGCGATGGCGAGCGCATCGACCTTGGTCTCGGCGACGAATTTCACGGCCTCGTCCGGGTTGGTCAGCAGCTGGTCGTGGCTGAGCTTGCCCTCGGCGCCGTGGCCATCCTCCTTCTCGCCCATGCCGTGCTCGAGCGAGCCGAGCACGCCGAGCTCGCCCTCCACCGAGATGCCGCCAAGATGGGCCATCTCGACCACCTTCTTCGTGACAGCGACGTTATAGTCCCAGTCTGCCGGAGTGGAACCATCGGCCTTCAGCGAGCCGTCCATCATCACCGAGGTGAAGCCCGCGAGGATCGCGGTCATGCAGGTGGCCGGTTCGTTGCCATGGTCGAGGTGGACGCAGACCGGGATGTGCGGATAGATCTCGGTCACCGCGTCCATCATGTGCTTCAGCATCACATCGTTGGCGTAGGCGCGCGCGCCGCGGCTGGCCTGGATGATGACCGGCGCATCGACCTCGTTGCAGGCGGCCATGATGGCGAGGGCCTGTTCCATGTTGTTGATGTTGAAGGCGGGAACGCCATAGTCGTGTTCGGCGGCGTGGTCGAGCAGCTGGCGAAGGGTGATGCGGGCCATGGGCGTCCTCCTCGGGGCGCGGCCGTTTCGCGGCGGCGCGGGTCCTGTTCAGGCAAGCGGCTATACCGCAGCTTCGCGACGCTCCCAAGCAGACTTGCGATGAATGGCAGATGACGGCCCGCACCCTTGCAGCAAACCGAAGCGGTGCTGTCAGGTCTCTGTCGGGCCTGCCCGCGTGTTGACTTTTCGCGGCGTCTGCCGCATCGGGAACGCACCGCGACGGCCCCGTCGATCGCGATCCGAGAACCGTCCTGCGACCATGTCCTTTTCAATCGCGCATCCTGTCGTCGCGACGAAAACGACGAAACCCGGCTTGACCGTCACGGCGACAACGAAAACGCGGGTGGCGAAATCGCGCACGCTCTGACGGCTCTCCCTGGCCCCGGCATGTCCCCCGACAGGGCGACAAGGAGCCGAACATCCCGACGGGCTGGCCGCATCCACCACGTCGCCCCCTCGGGATCCACCCCGGGGGCGAGACCAAACAGGTTGAAGGAAAACCCCGAAATGTCGTCCCCTCGTGGTTTCAAGGTCGCTGTTGTCGGCGCCACCGGCAATGTCGGGCGCGAGATGCTCAACATCCTTGCCGAGCGTGCCTTTCCCGTCTCGGACGTGGTGGCGCTCGCCTCGACGCGCTCCGTCGGCACGGAGGTGTCGTTCGGCGACCGCCGGCTCAAGTGCCAGGCGCTCGATCACCATGATTTCTCGGATACCGCCATTGCGCTGATGTCGGCAGGCGGCGACGTCTCGAAGGCGTGGAGCCCGAGGATCGGCGCGCAGGGCTGTGTCGTGATCGACAACTCGTCGGCCTGGCGCTACGACGCCGATGTGCCCCTGGTGGTGCCCGAGGTCAATGCCGACGCGCTGGCGGGCTTCTCAAAGAAGAACATCATCGCCAATCCGAACTGCTCGACCGCCCAGCTCGTCGTGGCGCTGAAGCCGCTGCACGACCGTTTCGGCATCAGGCGCGTCGTCGTCTCGACCTACCAGTCGGTGTCCGGCGCGGGCAAGGAGGGCATGGACGAGCTCGATCGCCAGACCAAGGCGATCTACGCGCTCGGCGACGTCTCGGCGAAGAAGTTCACCAAGCGCATCGCCTTCAATCTCATTCCGCACATCGACGTCTTCATGGAGGACGGCTACACGAAGGAAGAGTGGAAGATGATGGCGGAGACGAAGAAGATCCTCGATCCCGCCATCAAGCTCACGGCGACCTGCGTGCGCGTTCCGGTGTTCGTCGGCCATTCGGAGGCCGTCAACATCGAGTGCGAGAAGCCGATCACGGCCGACGAGGCGCGCGAGGTGCTGCGCGCGGCGCCGGGCGTGATGGTCGTCGACAAGCGCGAGAACGGCGGCTACGTCACCCCGCACGAGGCTGCCGGCGACGACGCCACCTTCATCTCCCGTATCCGCGAGGACATCACGGTCGAGAACGGCCTCGCGTTCTGGTGCGTCTCCGACAATCTGCGCAAGGGCGCGGCCCTCAACGCCGTGCAGATCGCGGAGACGCTCGTGAGGAAGGGACTGATCAGTCCGCGTGCGAAGAAGGCTGCGTGAGAGGATGGAGACGTGAAGCAGCCCGGGCGGTGCTCGACTTTGCCACCAGCAGTGCGATGTTACCGTCATGCTTGACCCGATTCTGCCGCCCTTGTTGCACCACAAGTTTGTCGTCTTCGATTGGCGCAATGCCGCTGCGATTTTGAAGGCGGTTCATCCCGGTGAGTGGTGCGATATCGTCTCAGTGCTCTCGGCGTTCGTTCTGCGTCGGTCGGATATCGAGCAGGGTGGCGGCAACAAGTCGCCAATCGCCAAGTCACTCGATGCAGAACTGCATCGGCTCGGCTGGATCGAAAAATCGTTCGATACCAGAATTCTCGTAGACGGGGTGGCTTACGAGACACCGACCCATAGCGTGGATTGCTTCAAGGGCAGGATCGCGCTCGAGGTCGAGTGGAACAACAAGGATCCCTTCTTCGACCGAGATCTGAACAATTTCCGATTGCTCTACGATCTGCGCGTTATCGATGTGGGTGTGATCGTGACGCGGGCAACTGCGTTGGAGACCATCTTGCGCGCTTCCAGCCGGACCATCACCACGTACGGCAAGGCCACGACGCACACCGACAAACTTATCCCGAAGATCAAGGGTGGGGGCGCTGGCGGTTGCCCGGTTCTTGTGTTTGGCATTGGGCCGGAGGCGTATCGGGATGACCTCTGAGCGACTCGACACAATTCTGGATTTCTCGCAGAATTTGCAAGGCAAGCGCTTCGCGACGGTACTCGCCGATCCGCCGTGGCGCTTTGAGAACCGCACCGGCAAGATGGCGCCCGAGCACCGACGGCTCAATCGCTACGGGACGTTAACAACAGAAGATATTTGCGAATTGCCAGTGGCGGACGTCGTTCAAGATACGGCGCATCTGTATCTTTGGGTGCCCAACGCGCTGCTGCCTGATGGCCTCAGGGTCATGCGCGCCTGGGGCTTCTCCTACAAGACCAATATCGTTTGGCATAAAATCCGGAAAGACGGCGGCTCGGATGGCCGCGGCGTGGGTTTCTATTTCCGTAATGTAACCGAACTCATTCTGTTCGGCGTACGGGGTAAGAACGCCCGTACGCTTGACGCCGGACGGCGGCAGGTCAACATGATTGAGACCCGAAAGCGCGAGCACTCGCGAAAGCCGGATGAGCAGTATGCGGTGATCGAAAGCTGTAGCCCCGGCCCATATCTGGAACTTTTCGCACGCGGCACCCGCCCGAACTGGACCTACTGGGGCAATCAGGCTGATGACAGCTACGAGCCGACCTGGGAAACCTACAGCTACAATTCCGCAGCTCAGAAGCGGCTGTCGGCCGCCGAGTGATCGCTTTTCCTACACCGCCACGGCCCGGATCAGGCTGACCCGTTCGGGCACGCGCTGCACCACCGGGCGGAACCGCCCCGTGGGCTCATCCAAGCTCAGCAGCACGCCGGTGGCGACGTCGAAATAGCAGCCGTGCAGGGCGAGTCGGCCCTTGGCCTCCAGCGCCTGCACGCACGGGAAGGTGCGCAGGTTCGCCAGGGACTGTGCAACGCCGGCATGGGCCAGCCGCTCGACATAGGCTCCCAGATCCTCGCCGCGCGCGCGTTCTCCGGCGCGCGCGGCCGCGGGCCTGAGCAGCGTGATCCATTGGCCGATGAAGTCGCCCGGAGAAAGCGGCCCGAAGGCATCATCGGCGAAGGCGCGCACGCCCCCGCAGCGGGCATGGCCCAAGACGACGATGTGCTTCACCTTGAGCGCCTGCACCGCGTATTCGAGCGCGGCCGACGCGCCATGCAGCCCGCCGTCGGGCGAGAACGGCGGCACGAGATTGGCGACGTTGCGCGAGACGAACAGCTCGCCGGGGCCGGCATCGAAGATCACCTCGGGCGAGACCCGGCTGTCGCAGCAGCCGATCACCATCACCTGCGGCGTCTGACCATCGGCCTGTTCGGCATAACGGGCGCGCTCGCGCGGAAAGCGCTGCTGGAGAAAGGCGCTATAGCCGTCGATCAGGCGCTGGGGGAAAGTCGTGCTGGTCATGCGTCATTTTCACAACGCAGCGCCGGATATTTCGTCAAGCCGGTAAAAGGGCGGACTGACGTCCGCGTCTGTCACGACAACAGCCCGAACCCCTGCGCCTCAACGCTGACCTCGGCGTCCGGCAATTCGGTTCGGATCGCCTCGGCGATAGCCGCGAGCTCGCCGATCGCCGCCTCCCGCTCGGCCTCATCGGCGAAGAGCCAGCCGGCGGAGCCGTCATCGGGCGCGGCGGCGTCGAGCATGTCGAGCCAGGCCTCGATCCGGTCGGCGAGGGCGTCCGGCAGGCCGATCGCATCGGCGTCGGTCGGCATCCAGCGCCCTTTCGGGTCGGGTTCGTATAGGCAGGGTGCGCCGGGGGCGCCGGGCTTGAGAAGGAGGCGTCGGGGCATGGCCCTTCATGGCCGGCGACGGGCGCGCTGGCAAGCCTGCGCGGCGCGCACGAGCAGGACCCGGATGTCTGTTCAAGCTGTTTGAATTCGCGCATGAGGGAGGCCAGTGCGGGCCGCGAATGTCCGCCGAAAACCGAACGGAGGAACGCCCCCATGCCGCTGCAACCGGTCTCGTCCTTCTCGCGCATCGGCGAGGAAAATGCTTTCGCCGTCCTGGCCCGGGCCACCGAATTGCAGCGTCGGGGGCGCGACATCATCAATCTCGGGATCGGACAGCCGGATTTTCCGACGCCGCCCCACATCGTCGAGGCGGCGGTGAAGGCGCTGCGCGATGGCGCGCATGGCTATACGCCCGCGACCGGCATCCTGCCCTTGCGCGAGGCGGTGGCCGCGCGGGTGCTGGCGCAGAGCGGCGCCGAGATCAGTCCCGAACGGGTGCTCATCGTGCCCGGCGGCAAGGTGACCATGCACATGGCCATCCTGATGTTCGGGGAGCCGGGGGCCGAGATCATCTATCCGGACCCCGGCTTCCCGATCTACCGGTCGATGATCGAGTTCACCGGCGCGACGCCCGTGCCGGCGCCGGTCACGGAGGAGAACGGCTTTGCCTTCCGCGCGGACGAGCTGCTTTCACTCGTCACGCCGAGAAGCCGGCTCATTATCGTGAATTCGCCGGCTAATCCGACCGGGGGCGTGACGCCGAAGGGCGAGATCGACGCGCTGGTGGCCGGTCTGGAGCGGTGGCCCGACGTCGCCATCCTGTCGGACGAGATCTATGACGCCCAGGTCTATGACGGCATGGCCCATGTCTCGCTGATGGCCTACCCGTCGATCCGGAACCGGCTCATCCTGCTCAACGGCTGGTCCAAGACCTATGCCATGACCGGCTGGCGCATGGGTTGGTCGGTCTGGCCTCAGCCGCTCCACGAGGCGGCGCGCAAGCTGGCCGTCAACTCCTATTCCTGCGTCAACGCGGCTGCACAATGGGCGGGGCTCGCCGCCCTGCAGGGGCCGCAGGACGCTGTGCGCGAGATGACCGCCGAGTTCGACCGGCGGCGAAAGGCCGTCGTCGCTGGCCTGAACGCGCTGCCGGGCGTGTCGTGCATCGCACCGAAAGGAGCGTTCTACGCCTTTCCCAACATCAGCCGCACCGGCTGGAAGGCGAAGCCGCTGGCGTCCGCGCTTCTGGAGGAGGCCGGCGTCGCCACCATCGGCGGGCCGGATTTCGGCGTTCATGGCGAGGGTTACATTCGCCTGTCCTATGCGAATTCGCTGGAGAACATCGAGCGTGCGCTGGAACGCATGGGTGAATTCCTCGGTCGAAGACCTGGCTGATGCGTCATCAGATGCGGCTTGAGCGGACCCCCGCCAGCACCAGCGCGCCGATGGCGAAGAACACCACCAGCACCGCAAGCCCGGCCTCCTGACGGCCGGACAGGTCGGTGGCAAGTGCCACCATCATGGGTCCGAGGAAGCTCGTGACCTTGCCCGACAGGGCGAACAGGCCGAAGAACTGGCCGGAGCGCTCGGGCGGCGACAGGCGCGCCATCAGGCTGCGCGAGGAGGCCTGCAGCGGCCCCGCCACCAGTCCGATGACAAGGCCCAGCGCGAGATAGACCCGTTCCGGCACGCTGCCGAACAGGCCATCGTCCGGCGTGGCCGGCGCGACCGCGATGACGAAGCCAACATGGGCGCGGCCCAGCGACAGGATGGCGACGCAGGTGGCGATCAGCACGATGATGGAGCCGATCACCACGGGCTTCGGCCCCAGCCTGTCGTCGAGCCGTCCGCCCACCAGTGCGCCGATGGTGCCGGTGACGGTGAGCAGGATGCCGAACAGGCCAAGCTCGATCGTGCTCCAGCCGAACATGCCGGCCGCATAGATCGCGCCGAAGGCGAAGAGCGCGGCGAGCCCGTCCTGATAGATCATGTTGGCGATGAGAAAGCGCGCCATGGCCGGCCACTGCCGGACTTCGCGCAGCGTGTCGATCAGCCGCGACAGGCCCTTGCGGGCGGCGTCCGGAAGCCTCACGCCCGTTCTCGGCGCATCCGGCGTGAACAGGAACAGCGGCAACACGAACAGCATGAACCACAGCGCCGTCAGCGGTCCGCTGGCGCGATCGCCCTCGTGCGCGGCTGGATCGAGTCCGAGGGCGGGCTTCAGTCCAAGCAGGGTGCGGCCGGTCTCGGGGTTGGCGGCGAGGAAGCCGAGCGTGAGCGCCAGCGAGACGAGGCCGCCGACATAGCCGGCCGCCCAGCCGAGTCCGGAAAGCCGGCCGATCCGGTCCGGCGGCACGAGCCGGGTCATCATGGCGTTGTTGAAGACGGTGGCAAACTCGGCGCCGATGGTGGCGAGCACCATGCCGGTCAGCGCGATGGCGATGGCGGCCGGATCGCCGGGGCTGGCGAACCACAGCAGGCCCGAGCCCAGCACCAGCAGCGCACCGAAGCTTGCGATCCACGGCTTGCGCGGACCGGTCATGTCGGCAACGCCGCCGACCAGGGGAGACAGCAGCGCGATGGCAAGACCGGCGATGGCGACCGCATAGCCCCAGAGTGCCTGGCCCTGCGCCGCATTGCCGGCCAGCACGGAGGCGAAATAGGGCGCGAAGATAAAGGTCGTGACGAGCGTGAAGAAGGGCTGGGCAGCCCAGTCGAACATGGCCCAGGCTGCGACCGCGCGCGGGGGCGGATAGGAACCGCCGGTGCTCACCGCAGGCGGCTCACTGAAGCGTCGAGTCCGTGTCGGAGCCGCCGCGGGCCAGCTCCATCTCGGTGATCGCAATGAGCATGTCGGCGCGGGTTGCGAGATCGGGCGCTTCGAGGAGAGCCTGTTTCTCCTTCACGCCGAACGGAGCCATCATCGACAGAGCGTTCACCAGCGCCTCGTTGGGCGCTTCCTTCACGCCTTTCCAGTCGATCTTGAGATCGTTGGCAGCGGCGAAGTCCTTCAGCGCGCGCAACAGGCCCTCGCGGTTGACGCGCTCCTCGCCGGCGCGCGCCTCGAAGTCGGCGAGGAAGCGCTCGTAAGAAACACGCGCCTGCCGATAGGATGTCAAAACCTTCAGCTCCTCGACGATCTCGAAACGCGCGATGCCCGTCAGCGTCAGAAGATAGCGGCCGTCGCCGGTCTCCGCGAGCTGGGTGATGCGCCCGATGCAGCCGACCTTGTAGAGCTGCGGGACGATGCGCGGCACGGTGTCATCGGCATCGGCGTCGGGTTGGACCATGCCGATGATGCGGTGCCCCTTCAGCACGTCGTCGATCATGGACAGGTAGCGCGGCTCGAAGATGTTGAGCGGCATCTGCCCACGCGGCAGCAGCAGCGCGCCGGGCAGCGGAAAGAGCGGAACGGTCGCCGGGCAATCGGACGGTCCGCGATAGACAGCGTTCATGCCCATGGCTTCGAGCCCTTCCCTGCTGCGCTGGACATCATGCCGCTCAGGAGAACAAGACGGCGGAGAGCTTTCGCCGGCCGGCAATGGTGGCCTCGTCCATCGGGCCCCAGGCCTCGAAGAACTGCACGAGCTGCTTGCGTGCGGCATCGTCGTTCCAGGCCCGGGCGGTCCTGATGATGTGAACAAGGTGGTCGGTCGCCTCGTCGCGGCGATTGAGCGCGTTGAGCGCCACGGCGAGATCGAAGCGGGCCTGGTGATTCTTCGGGTCGGCCGCGACGGCCCGCTCCAGCTCGCCGATGTCGCCCACGGAAGCCGCCTGCGCGGCAAGCTCGATGGCGGCGCGTGCGGCGCTGATCGCCGGATCGTTGGCCTTGTCGGCTGGCGCCATGGCCAGCATCTGGCGAGCGCCCTCGATGTCGTCGACATCGAGCCGAAGGCGGGCCATGCCGGCGATGGCTCCGGGATGGGCCGGCTCCTGCGAAAGGACCGCAGCATAGAGTTCGGTCGCACCGGCGGCGTCGCCCTCTTCGGCCGCCTTTGCAGCAGCTTCCATCAGCTGATCGACCGGCGCCGGGCCCGTCGGTCCGACAAGGCGTTCGATGAACTGCCTCACCTGGCTTTCCGGCAGCGCGCCCATGAAGCCATCGACCGGCTGCCCGCGCTGAAAGGCGATGACGGCCGGGATCGACTGGATCCCGAGCTGTCCGGCGATCTGGGGATGCTCGTCGATGTTCATCTTGACGAGCTTCACCTTGCCGCCGGCCGCCTTCACGGCCTTCTCGATCACCGGCGCCAGCTGCCTGCAGGGCCCGCACCAGGGCGCCCAGAAATCCACCAGGACCGGCTGCTTCATCGATTCGGCGATCACGTCCTGGCGGAAGCCCTGCGTGGTGGTGTCGCGAATGAGTTCGTTGTCGGCGCCGCCGGCCGGCGCGCTCCCAAGGCTCGAATTGCCGAACATGTGGTGTCTGATCCCGTGCTGGCGGTGGCACATTCTGGCGCGCCGATCCGCATTTGCCCAACGTCCAATGTGGGGATGCGATGCCGCCTTGTCCACGGCGCGGCGGTGTCAGCTGTGCGTCGCGGCAGGCGGGTCGGCGGGCGGCTCGGGCAGCGTGACGATGAGCGGCTCGTGGCCGGTGCTGCGGAAGAAGGCGAACAGGTCGTCGCGCCTGATGCTGGTGGTCATGGTGTTGACGAGCGGGTGCGCGTTGATGCGTTCGGCCTGCATCATTGCTGCATCGAGCACCAGTGTCACCGCATGGGCGGCATCGTTGATGACGCTGAAGGCGCAAACCGAGCCGGGCGTGACCCCGAGCAGCGCCATCAATTGCTCCGCCGTGCCGAAGGAGAGCCGCCCGCTCGCCCCGATCGCCTCATGCAGGCGCTTCAGATCAATGCGCCGATCATGGTCAGCCACGACGAGGAAGAAGCGCCCCTTCTTGTCCTTGAGGAACAGGTTCTTGGTGTTGAAGCCCGGCAGCGCCGGCCCTGCAGCCTTGCTCTGCTCCCCGGTGAACACGGCGTCGTGGCTTACGGTTTCGACCGCGATGCCGAGCGCGGCCAGGTGCTGCCGCAGCCTCTCGGGGCTGGTC
>CAZDUL010000011.1:0-5564 GCA_964508635.1 uncultured Allobosea sp.
CCTGCCGGCGGGCGGTGGGGGCGCCTTCCTGGGGAGCCGCGGCGCGGCAGAGGTGGGCAGCGGCAGAGTCATGCGCCCGCTTGCTGGCCTTCGCTCCTTCGCGAGCCATCTGGGGGGGGAGCGTGGCCTTTCGGCCTCGGCGCTGGTCAATGTGCGCGGGCCGCGCCTGCAGCGAACGCTGCCGCGTCCCGTGAGCGCCGAGGCGGCGCGCGCGCTCGCCGATGCCGACACCCGCGCCGGCGAGGAGCGCCCGGCCTGGGTGCTGGCCCGCGATGCGGCGGTGATCGGCCTGCTCTATGGCGCGGGCCTGCGCATTTCCGAGGCGCTGTCGCTGAAGCGGCGGGACGCGCCCGAGGGGAGCGATGGCGTCATCAGCATTGCCGGCAAGGGCGGCCGCATGCGCCAAGCGGCGCTGATCGCCCCCGTCTGCACCGCGATCCGGACCTATCTGTCGCTCTGCCCTTATCATCTGCCGGCCGACGGGCCCCTGTTTGTCGGGGTGCGCGCAGGCCCGCTCTCGCCGCGCATCATCCAGCTGGCGATCGAGCGCATGCGCGGCGCACTCGGCCTTCCCGACAGCGCCACGCCCCACGCATTGCGCCACGCCTTTGCGACCCATCTGCTCGGCCGTGGCGGCGATCTCAGGGCGATCCAGGAGCTGTTGGGCCACGCCTCGCTGGCGACGACGCAGATCTACACGCGCGTCGATGCCGAAAGATTGCTTGGCGCTTTCCGGCACAGCCACCCGCGGGCACGGATTTAACCTCGCGGAAACGATGAACCACCTACCGTGGCGACGACCACTTCCACGGCGCCCGGCCCCTGCCCGCATGACACAGCCATCAGCCAAGCCGTCGGCGCAGGATGCACCGACTCTTCTGGTCGCCGATCCCTCGGAAGAGATTCGGCGCACGGTCGCAGCTGCGGCGCGCAAGGTGATGCCGGCCTCGCGTCTGCTCGAGGCGCGCACGGGCCCGGAGGCGCTCGCCTTGCTACGTTCGGAGCGCTGCGATGCAGCGGTCATCGACGTGGCCATGCCCGTGATGTCGGGCATCGAGGTCGTCACGGCTGCGCGCAAGGACGGGATCCGCCCCTTTCTGATCCTGAGCGCGGCTATCGTGCTGCCGAACTGGGCGGTGCTGTCGACCGACCTGTCCGCCTACGAGTTCTTGAAGAAGCCGTTCTTTGACGAGGACATCGAAGCTCTGCTGGCCAATTTCGAGCGGATGCGCCAGCCGCTCCGCGCCCTGATCGCCGATGCCAACGAACAGACGCGCGCGATGGTCCGCAAGGTGCTGGGCGGCTGCCATTTCCGGTTCGACTTTCAGGAAACGGACAATGGCGGCCACGCCCTGAAGCTTGCCCGGCTTAGGTCCTTCGATGTTGCTTTCATCGATGCCCATCTCAAGGGCATCGGAGGGCTGGAGACAGCCTGCCAGCTGCAGGCCAGCGAGAGGGACACCACCGTCGTCACCATCCTTCCGGCGGCAGATGGCGCCCTGGCGCAGTCTCTGAAGCATCTTGGTCTTGAGCGGAGCTTGCGAAAGCCGTTCTTCGCCCGCGATGTCGACCTGCTGCTGCACACCGTGCATGGCATGCGCAGGCCCTATCTCATGAACGCGACGCGCAAGACGACCGCTGCGCTGGCCAGCTGAGCCTCAGGGCTGTGGCACGCGCTTCAACTGCAGCTCGGCACCGGCGGGCGGATCCTTCGTCCAGCTGCCCTCGCCGGTCGGAACAAGCGCGATCTCATGGCCGCGCCTGGCGATGAGGAACAGACGCCCGCCCGCATAGCGCCAGGCGACGGTATCGAAGGTGCGCAGACCCTGGTCGCGGCAGCGCGTCGGAAAACTGGTGAGAAAACGGTCATCCGATGCGCCCGGCTGTGTTCCGAGCTGGATCCGGCAGACCTCCTGGCCGCCATAGCGGATCATGCTGTAAAGCCCCGGTATCGTGTCTCGTGCGGGAGCCCGGGCGGGATCGAAGGCCACGCGAGGCGGCGGCGGGCCGGATGGACGCTGCACCGCGCGCCGCTGCCGACCAAGGGAATCGAGCAGGAACTGCTGGCCATCAGCGCTGGCGCGCAGCTTGAAGGGAGCCTGATCCTCCTCGAAGGCGAGGACAGGCGAACCTGCCGCGTCGACCAGCCGGATCAGTCCATCGCCCGACACGGTCCAGGCCTCAACGCGGGTGAGAACCGGCAGGGCGCGCCGGCAGGTTCCCGGAAACCCGACAAGCCGGCCACCGCGCGTTTCCTGCGGCCTCAAGGTCAGACGGCACTTGCGCGAGCCGTCGGCGTTCGACAACTCCCAGGCTCCGGACAGCTGCGCGATGGCAGGCGGCACAGCGGGCGGCTGTGTGGCCTGCTGCGCCAGCGCCGACGACGAAGACGCGAGCAGGGCGAGGAGCACCAGCGCAATGCTGCAGCTGTGTCGAAGGGCTTCCGTCAGGATCGCGGCCATGGCGTTTCCGGCACAGGGGTGAGCGGCCCGCGGCCCGCGAACCACTGGATCAGGTTGTCGGCCTGCAACTGCGCCATCGCAGCGCGGGTGTGATGCGTCGCCGACCCGACATGGGGCAGCAGCACCACATTCGGCAGGGCGATCAGCGCCTCCGGCACCCGCGGCTCGTCGGCGAACACATCGAGGCCGGCGCTGTGGATCACGCCCCCCTGCAGCGCCGCAATCAGGGCCTGCTCATCCACGACCGAGCCACGCCCGACATTGACAAGGATGCCATCAGCCCCGAGAGCCTTGAGAACCGCCTCGCCGATCAGCCCGCGTGTCGCGGCACCGCCCGGCACGACCGAGATCAGCGTATCGACGTCCTGCGCCATCGCGATCAGGTCCGGGTAGTAGCGATAGGGCGCTTCGTCCTGGCGTTTGCGTCCATGATAGGCGATCGGGACACCGAAGCCTTCCAGCCGCCGCGCGATCGCCTTGCCGATCCGTCCAAGGCCGACAATGCCGACGCGCCGCGTGCGCAACGTGGCGCTGAAGGGAAATGCGCCGGTCAGCCAGCGACCCTCCCGCACGAAGCGATCAGCCTGCGGCAACTGTCGAACGGTGGCAAGAAGAAGCCCAAGCGCGAGATCCGCGACTTCCTCGGTCAGGACGTCGGGCGTGTTGGTGACCACGACACCGCGACGCGACGCAGCTACGGCATCAACGCCGTCATAGCCGACGCCGAAATTGGCGATGATCTCCAGCGACGGCAGCCGCGCCATCATCGCCTCGGTGAACGGCCGCGACCCGTGGCAGAAGGCGACGCCGCGCACGCTTGCTCCATCGAGCGCGGGATCGTCGAGCGGCGTGGTCAGCAGCTCCACATGCGGCGCAAGCGCCTCCACCACAAGCGGCATGGGGCGACCCAGGACGAGAACGGCGGGGCGGGGCATGGAGACCGGCTGACGACTCGCAAAGCGCGATGGCTTGATGACGCAACCATCGGGACGACGCCTTGGAACGTCAAGCGTTTCACCCGATTGCGAACAGCGAAACCGAGCCGACAGGCCCTGGCAGGCCGCCAGAGCTGCTGTGCGCGGGCCACTTTGGCCACGGTTCGCGCGGCCCCGACGGATCAGGACCCGAGGCGCGCCGTGCTGCCGCGCACCACCAGCTGCGGCGCGACCCGCAGCCGCTTCTGCTGGGCCACAGGATCGATCATGCGTTCGTTGAGCAGATCGATCGCCTTGTGAACCATCTCGACATGATTGCCGCGAACCGTGGTGAGCCCGGGGAAGGACGCTCCCGCCTCGGCGATGTCGTCGCATCCGATGATCGAGACATCGCGCCCCGGCTCGAGCCCGTGCTGACGCATCCCGACCATGGCGCCGAGCGCGGTGAGGTCGTTGTAGCAGTAGATGGCCGTCGGCGGGTCGCGCCGCTCCATGAGCCAGTGCACACCGCTGATGCCGGCATCGCGTGTCTCGGCCCCTTGCACATGCAGCGAGGCATCCAGGCTCAGACCCGCCGCCCGGATCGCCTTGGCATAACCGGCATGACGCGCCCGACCGGTCGAAACCGACAAGGACCCGCCCAGCATGGCGATGCGCGTGTGGCCGAGCGCCAGGAGATGCTCGACCGCCATAACGGCCGCCGCCTCATCGTCGAGCCCGACGAAATCGAACCCGGTATCCTCGATCTCGCGCACCAGCTGCACGACGGGGATACCCGAGGCGATCAGGTGATCGAGGTTCTCGGCCCGCGTTCCCGCCGTCGGGCAGAACAACAGGCCATCAGGACGGTATTCGCGCAGGGTCGTGAGCACGCGCTCCTGCCGGTCCGTATCTCCGGCACAGCTGCCGAACATCACCGTTCGGCCCTGTTCGATGGCGCGCTGTTCGATGGCGGCGAGGATTTCGGCGAAGTAGGGATTGAGAATGTTGTGCAGGGCAACGGCGAGGATATTGGTCCGCGCCATCCTGAGCGCGGCGGCGCTGCGGTTGTAGACATAGCCGAGATCGCGGGCCGCCTTCTTGACCTTGCGCTTCGTGCTCTCGGCCACCAGGGGGCTGTCGCGCAGGGCAAGGGAGACAGTCGCCGTCGAAACGGCCAGCTTGCGCGCGATCATCTGCAAGGTGACGCGAGCCTGCTGACCGCGGACGTCGCCCGCGTCCCCGTTGGAATAGGTCGTCGACATCAACGCTTCCCCCGTGAAGCGTTTCGGATGCGGCCAATCTACGGCGCATCGGCGTTGATCACAAGAGCCGTCTACTTAAATTGACATATGTCATCGTGAATTGACGCTGACTGTCAACCGCGGCGCCGAGAGCGACCCAACCGCTTCAGCCAGCAGCCGATCGGACGCGGCCTCGATGTCGTGCTGGATGCGGTTGAAGAACGCATCGCGCGGCAGCCCCGGCGGGATAACCGGCAGAACCTCGACGACGATGACGCCGGGGCGACGGATCACCTTGCGCCGGGGCCAGAACACGCCGGAATTGAGCGCCACGGGCACGCAAGCCAAGCCAATCCGCTCGTACATGTGGGCGACGCCATACTTGTAGGCGGGCGGGGCGCCAGGCGGGCGTCGCGTGCCTTCCGGAAAGATGACGATCTGCCGGCCGCTGCGGGCCTCCTGTGCGGCGCGACGGTTCATGTCGGCGAGCGCCTTGCCGCCGCCGCCACGATTGACCGGGATGCTGCCCGCCTTCCACGCATACCAGCCGAAGAAGGGAATCCAGCGCAGCTCGCGCTTCAGCACGAAGGCCGGATCCTCGAAGACGGTCAGCAGGGCGAAGGTTTCCCACAACGACTGGTGTTTCGAGGCCACCAGGAAGCCGCCCTGAGGAATGTTCTCCACGCCCCGCAGCTCGAAGCGTGTGCCGCAGACCACCTTCAGCATCCACAGGGACATCTTCGCCCAGCGACGCGCCACGGCCATGAAATGGCGCCTCGGCAGCGCCAGCGTCGGCAGCGCCGCGATCATCCAGACGATCAGGTTGAGGTAGTAGAGCGCGTTGAACAGCGCGGGGCGAAACAGCAGCATGACGGGCGCGTCCAAGCACCCGCGCTCCGCGCCGTCAAGGACCACGCGCCCGGACAGGGTGCTAAGGCGGCTGC
>CAZDUL010000012.1:0-6535 GCA_964508635.1 uncultured Allobosea sp.
TCGGCGGCGCCGCCGGGCGGCTCGCGGGGGGGCCGGCGGCGCGCGCTCGGGTCGGGCGCCCTGCCTGGCGGGCCGAGGGGGGGGGGCCCGCGGGCAGCGCTGCCGGGTCGACGATGGCGAGCGGGCCCTCGCGCGCCATCACGAAGCCGACGCGCGCAAGTCTGAGAAGGGACGTGAGGGTGGAGAGCACGGAACCGGGCCTTGACGCGATCGCCTACAGCTTCCACCCGGAGTGGATCGCCACCACCCCGCCGGTCAGCAGCGTGTGGCTGACCCGCCGGAAGCCGGCCTGCGCGATCATCGCCTCGAAGGCTGCAGGTTGCGGAAAACGCCGGATCGACTCGACAAGATATCGATAGGGCTGCGCATCGCCCGTCACCACCCGCCCGATCTGCGGGATCAGGTTGAACGAGTAGGCGTCGTAGATCGCATCGAGGCCCGGCACGTCAACATGGCTGAACTCAAGGCAGAGGAAGTGTCCGCCGCGCTTGAGCACCCGGTACGCCTCGGTCAGAGCCGCCTCGATTCGCGGCACGTTCCGGATTCCGAAGGCGATGGTGTAGGCATCGAATGATGCGTGCGCAAACGGCAGCGTCTCCGCGTTCCCCTCGACGAAATCGATGCGGGTATCGCCGGGAAAGCGTTTCCCGGCCCGCTCGCGGCCAACCCCGAGCATGTCGCCATTGATGTCGAGCACGGTGACCGCTGTCGATGGCCCGCCGGCCTCCAGCACGCGGAACGCCACGTCGCCGGTGCCGCCCGCCACGTCCAAATGACGAAAGGGCCGCGAGCGCGAGGGCTTCACCATGGCCACCAGAATGTCCTTCCAGACCCGGTGCAGCCCGGCCGACATCAGGTCGTTCATCAGGTCATAGCGGCTGGCGACCTTGTGAAACACGTCGTCGACCCTGGCCTGCTTGTCGGCAAGGCGGACGGTCTCGAATCCGAAATGGGTATCCTCGGAGGGGCTGAAATCGTCGCGCGCCGTCGTCATCATGGCGGGTGCATAGCGCAACGGCGCGCGCCGCGCTATGCGGCCCTGTTGCATCAACGCACTGGCGCATGAACGCACGCAAACCCTGATGCCGGAACTGCCCGAAGTCGAAACCGTCCGTCGCGGCCTCGAGCCGGCCATGACAGGCCGGCGCATCGTCGCAGTCGATCTCAGGCGCGGCGACCTGCGTTTTCCCTTTCCCGCAGGCTTTCGGACGCGCCTCGAGGGTGCGCGGGTCGAGGCCCTGACGCGGCGCGCGAAGTATCTCGTTGCGGAACTCTCCACCGGCGAGGGGCTCATCATGCATCTGGGCATGACCGGCCGTTTCATCGTCGAGCATCCCCGAAACGGCATAGATCCGGTCGTCGCCCGCGAACCCGGCGCGTTCCACGCCGATGTCGGCCGCCATCCGGCGCACGATCACGTGGTGATGGCGCTCAGCGATGGCGGACGCATCACCTACAATGATGTCCGCCGCTTCGGTTTCATGGACCTCGCGCCGCTTTCGACCCTGTCCTCCTCGAGGCATTTCGCCGGGATGGGGCTGGAGCCGCTCGGCAACGCGTTGTCTGGCGAGACCATAGCGGCGCTGTTCGCCGGCAAGCTTGCGCCGCTCAAGGCTGCGCTGCTGGACCAGAGGCTGATCGCGGGCCTCGGAAACATCTATGTCTGCGAGGCGCTGTTCCGCGCAGGCCTGCACCCCCAGGCGCCCGCCGGCAGCATCGCCACCGCGTCGGGCCGTCCACGCGAGGCGGCGCACCGGCTCGCCGCCGTGATCCGCGACGTGCTGACCGAGGCGATCGCGGCCGGCGGCTCGACGCTGCGCGATTTCGCCCACGCCGATGGCTCGCTCGGATACTTCCAGCATGCCTTCAAGGTCTACGATCGCGAGGGCGAGCCCTGCGTCACGCCCGGTTGCGGCGAGACGGTGCGGCGCATCGTTCAGTCGGGCCGGTCGACGTTCTTCTGCCCGCGCTGCCAGCCGCGCGGCAGGTTGCCGCGCCGCGATTGACGCCGGCACCGCCGCGCGTTGCGATGGGACAGGATCCAGGGAGACGTGCAGCCATGTCCGACGCGCCCAACCGCCCCGCCACCGTGACGCTCGCCACGCTGCCGGCGGTGCGTCCGCCCCTTGCCTCGCCGCAGTTCAAGGTCGAGCTCGATGACCGGGCGATCCTGCTGCCCGACGGCAAGATCGTGCAGCATCTCGTGGTCACGCCGGAAGCCGATGGCCGCATCCGGCTCGACGGTGTCTTCGCCTTCAACGTGGTGGGCCGCAGCCCGCACATCCTCACAATGACGGGCGACGATGCGGCCGCCTTCACCGCCGAGCTGATCGCAGCGGTCTATGCCGCCAAGACCTCGTTCATGTTCAGCGAGCGGCTGAAGATCACCATCACGGTGGTGGCGAACGGTTACCGCCTCGAGGTGCAGGAACCCTCGCGCGACGCGCCCGACGGCTTCGAGCTCTATCTCTCCACCGGCGTGATCTGGCGTGTCATCAAGGGGCTGCTTGCAGCCATCGACGCCTCGGCGCGTCCGCAGCCCAACTGACCGCGAGCCGTGGCGTCAGCCGAGGTTCAGCTCCTTGAAGAAGTCGTTGCCCTTGTCGTCGATGACGATGAAGGCCGGGAAATCCTCGACCTCGATCTTCCAGATCGCTTCCATGCCGAGTTCGGGATACTCCAGAAGCTCGACCTTCCGGATGCAGTCCTGCGCCAGCCGCGCCGCCGGACCGCCGATGGAGCCGAGGTAGAAGCCGCCATGCTTCGCGCACGCCTCGCGCACGGCGGCCGATCGGTTGCCCTTAGCGAGCATCACCATCGAGCCGCCGAAGGACTGGAACTGGTCCACATAGGAGTCCATGCGGCCCGCCGTCGTCGGTCCGAATGAGCCGGAAGGCATGCCGGCCGGCGTTTTGGCCGGACCAGCGTAGTAGATCGGATGATTCTTGAAGTAGTCCGGCATGCCGCCGCCGTTCTCCAGCCGCTCCCGGATCTTGGCATGGGCGAGATCGCGGGCCACGACGATGGTGCCGGTCAGCGACAGCCTGGTCTTCACCGGATGGCGCGAGAGCGTGGCGAGGATTTCGCTCATCGGCCGCGACAGGTCGATGCGCACCACCTCGCCGCCGAGCGCGCTCTCGTCGATCTCTGGCAGATACTGCGCCGGGTTTCGCTCCAGCTCCTCCAGATAGACGCCGGAGGGGGTGATCTTGCCGAGCGCCTGACGGTCGGCCGAGCACGACACGCCGATGCCGATCGGCAGGCTCGCGCCATGGCGCGGCAGGCGGATGACGCGTACGTCATGGCAGAAATACTTGCCGCCGAACTGCGCGCCGACGCCCAGCGACTGCGTCAGTTTGTGGACTTCCGCCTCCATCTCGAGATCGCGAAAGGCGTGCGCCGCTTCGGAGCCCGATGTCGGCAGCGTGTCGAGATATTTGGTGGAGGCCAGCTTGACCGTCTTCAGGGTCTGCTCGGCCGACAGCCCGCCGATCACGATGGCGAGGTGGTAGGGCGGGCAGGCGGCGGTCCCCAGCGTCAGGATCTTCTCCTTCAGGAAGGCCATCATCCGCTCCCTCGTGAGCAGCGACGGCGTGCCCTGGAACAGCAGGCTCTTGTTGGCCGAGCCGCCGCCCTTGGCCACGAACAGGAACTTGTAGGCGTGCGGATCGAAGCCTTCGCCTTCGGCATAGAGATCGATCTGCGCCGGCAGGTTGGTCCTGGTGTTGCGCTCCTCGAACATCGTGATGGGAGCGAGCTGGGAGTAGCGCAGGTTGCGCTTCACATAGGCATCCCTGACGCCGGCCCCGATCGCCGCTTCGTCCTGTCCTTCGGTCCAGACGAGACGCCCGCGCTTGCCCATCACGATCGCGGTGCCGGTATCCTGGCACATCGGCAGGACGCCGCCGGCGGCGATATTGGCGTTCTTGAGCAGGTCGTAGGCCACGAACTTGTCGTTCGAGGTTGCTTCCGGGTCGCTCAGGATCGAGGCAAGCTGCTTCAGATGCGCCGGACGCAGGAGGTGGTTGATGTCGATGAAGGCCTGTTCCGTCAGCAGACGGATCGCCTCGGGCTCCACCACCAGAACGTCGCGCCCGCCGAAGCGCTCGATGCGCACGCCCTCGCTCGAGAGCTTGCGATAGGGGGTCCGGTCCTCGCCCAGCGGAAACAGCTGTGTCGGCCGGCCGTCAGCGGCGGTTGGGGCGGGGGCCTGCGAAACGGCTTGAACGGACATGGGCGCTCCGAACGGTTGGCGCCGGCGCGCTCGGCCGGCCGACAGGGATGAGCCGACCGTTTAGGTCGGGATCGCAGGCATTCCAAGCCACCGGAAAGGCCAATCGAGCCCGAGCATCCGCTCATGCCGCCTTCGCTGCGCTCTCGGTCAGGATGGCATAGATCGCGTCCGGATCCTGCGCGCCGCGGATGCGCTGCAGCGTCGACCGGTCGCGCAGCACGCGGGCGACACGAGCCAGCGCCTTGAGATGGTCGGCTCCCGCGCCCTCGGGCGCGAGCAGCACGAACAGGATGTCAACGGGCTGACCATCGAGCGCATCGAAGTCGATCGGCTTCTCCAGCCGTGCGAACAGCCCGTGAAGCCGCGTCAGCCCATGCGAACGGCCATGGGGGATGGCGATGCCATCGCCGATCCCCGTCGAGCCCAGCCGCTCGCGCTGCAGCAGGGCCTCGAACACCTCGCGCGCGGACAGTCCGGTCAGCCTTGCCGCGCGCTCGGCGATGTCCTGCAGCGCCTGCTTCTTGCTGTTCGCCTTCAGCGGGGCGAGAACAGCATCGGAGGTTAGGAGGTCGTTCAGAATCATCATGAACCGCCGAGATGCATCCCGCGTGCCGGAGCAGACCGGCCCGGGTGGTCTGCTCCGGAGGACCTCTGCTTCAAAGGGTTGAAACGCTCATGACAGCATGGCCGGGGGATCGATCCATCCGATATTGCCGTCGCGGCGGCGATATACGATGTTCACGCGTCCATTGCCAGCATTCCGGAAGACCAGCACGGCCGCTCCGGTAAGATCGAGCTCGCTCACCGCATCGCCCACGCTGA
This sequence comes from uncultured Allobosea sp., assembly GCA_964508635.1. Lineage (GTDB taxonomy): Bacteria > Pseudomonadota > Alphaproteobacteria > Rhizobiales > Beijerinckiaceae > Allobosea. The sequence continues at coordinate 5,057 of CAZDUL010000012.1, forward strand.
ACTCGTGCAGCGCGCTGGTTGTCTCCGCGATGATGGCCGGATGCGCGCCGTTCGGCCCCGCATGGGCTTCGACATCGGGCTCGTCGGCGTCGAATTCGTCCGACGGCGCCTCGATGACATAGCTCGGCATTTCCATCAGTGCGCGGCGCGCTGCCAAATCGGCAGTGTGGTCCTTCAGCCGGCGCTTGTAGCGGCGCAGCCGCTTCTCGATCCGCTCGATCATCTTGTCGAGGCTCTGATAGGCGTCATGCGCCGAGCCGGATGCCTCCAACGTGATCCCTGAGGACAGATGCAGAACGGCGTCGGTGCGGAAGCCCGTTCCGTCCCGTGCGACGGTCACATGGCCGTTGAAGCCGCCCTCGTAGTATTTCCCCAGCGCCGTACCGATCCGCGCCTCGGCCTGCGCCCGGATGGCTTCGCCCACATCCAGGTTCTTGCCCGATACCCTCAGACCCATGCTGGCTTCTCCCCACACTGCACCGCGGTGCCGGCCGGGACCAGGACGGACCCGACCGGCTTGACCTGTAACGTCAACGTGGGTGCTTCGCTGGAGGCTGTCAACGCGACGGCCTTCCGGCATTCGGGTTCGGGCTGGCCGGCGGCGACGCGCCTGTCTGGGCCTCAGAGGCCAAGCTCCGCCTTCATGCGGCGGCGGTCCATCGATGATGCGATGCCCATCGCTTCGCGATATTTTGCGACGGTGCGCCGGGCGATGTCGACGCCCTGATCCTTGAGCTTCAGCACGATCGCGTCATCCGAAAGCACGTCGCGCGGCGTCTCGCTGTCGATCAACTGCCGGATCTTGTGGCGAACCGCCTCGGCGGAATGGGCTTCGCCTCTCCCGGTGCCGGCAATCGCGGCCGTGAAGAAATATTTCATCTCGAACAGCCCGCGCGGGCTCATCAGATGCTTGTTCGAGGTCACGCGCGAGACGGTCGATTCGTGCATGCCGATCGCGTCGGCGACCATTTTCAGATTGAGCGGGCGCAGGTGCTCGACGCCATGGGCGAAGAAGGCGTCCTGCTGGCGCACGATCTCGCTCGCCACCTTCAGGATGGTGCGCGCCCGCTGCTCGAGGCTGCGGGTCAGCCAGTTGGCGTTCTGCAGGCAGTCGGCGATGAAGGCGCGCTCGCTGTCGCTGCGGGCTGCGGCATTCACCCGCGCATGGTAGGTCTGGTTGACGAGCAGGCGCGGCAGCGTGTCCGGGTTCAGGTCAACCAGCCACGATCCGTCCGGCGCGGCGCGTACGATCACGTCGGGCACGACGGTGGCGGCCGCCGGGCCGCCGAAGGCACGGCCCGGCTTCGGGTCGAGGGACCGGATCTCCGCGATCATGTCGGCGAGATCCTCCTGGTCGACGCCGCACAGCTTGCGCAGCGCGGCCATGTCGCGCTTCGCCAGCAGCGGCAGGTTGGCGACCAGCGCCTGCATGGCAGGGTCGAAGCGGTCACGCTCCCTGAGCTGGATCGCGAGGCATTC
>CAZDUL010000013.1:0-9692 GCA_964508635.1 uncultured Allobosea sp.
GGCCTGATGGCGGCACCGGACTGGCTCACGGCCCGCCCGATCGCCCATCGGGGGCTGCACGACGCCTCGCGCGGCCTGATCGAGAACAGCCCATCGGCCGCGCTCGCAGCGGTTGACGGCAAGTATGCCATCGAGTGCGACGTCCAGCTGGCAGCCGACGGCGAGGCCGTTGTCTTTCACGACTTCACGCTGGAGCGTCTGACCGCGGCGCAAGGTCGGATCGACGAACGGTCAAGCGCCGATCTGGCACGTATCGCGCTCAAGGGCTCCAGCGACACGATCCCGACGCTGAGCGCATTCATCGATCTGGTCGGCGGGCGCGTTCCACTCGTCATCGAGATCAAGAGCCGTTTCGACGGCGACCTGCGGCTGACGCGCCGCGTCGCGGAGGTGATCGCCGGCTCCCCTCACCCGCTCGCGCTGAAATCCTTCGATCCCGACATCGTCGCGGCGCTGGCCGATCTGGCCCCGAAGCGGCCGCGCGGCGTCGTGGCGATGCTCGACTACAGCTATCCAGACTATGCGTCCTGTTCGCCCGATCGAAAGCATGCGATGGCAAACCTGCTTCACTTTGAAGCAACCCGTCCCGACTTCATCTCGTGGCGGGTGCGGGACTTGCCATGCGCTGCGCCCTATCTCTGCCGCAAGGCCGTCGGGTTGCCGGTCATGACCTGGACCGTCCGCACGGCTGACGACCGGGCGCGCGCCGCCGCCCATGCCGACCAGATGGTGTTCGAGGGGTTCACGCCCTGAGCTTTCGCGTCAAGACCATCCCGACGCTGGCCGAGATCGCGCCGGAGGACTGGGACCGCTGCGCGCTGTGGGCCGGACCGGACGCCGGCCCAGATCTGGAGCCGCATAACCCGTTCATCAGCCATGCCTTCCTGTCGGCGCTGGAGGATTCGGGCTCGGTCGGGTCGCGCAGCGGATGGACGAGCGCACACCTCGTCTGCGAGGACTCCGCGGGTCGCGTCGTCGGCGTCGCCCCGCTCTATCTCAAGGCCCACAGCCAGGGTGAATATGTCTTCGATCACGCCTGGGCGGACGCCTTTCACCGAGCCGGAGGGCGCTACTATCCGAAGCTGCAATGCGCCGTGCCGTTCACCCCGGCCACGGGCCGCCGGCTGCTCGCCGCGCCGGGCCCCGACGCCGTCGCCGTGGAGCGTGCGTTGCTGGGCGCCATGCTCACGCTCAGGGACCAGACGCGGGCATCCTCGGCGCATGTGACCTTCCTGCCGGAGCGAGAATGGCGCAACGCGGATGAGGCCTGGCTGCGCCGTCTCGACATCCAGTTTCACTGGCTGAACCGCGGCTACGGAACATACGAGGACTTCCTGGCGACCCTCCAGTCGCGCAAGCGAAAGGCTCTCCGGCGCGAACGGCGGGAGGCGCTTGCCGCGGGCATCACCATCGAGCGACTCTCCGGCGCGGCTCTGACGGAAGCCGTCTGGGACGACTTCTTCGCGTTCTACATGGACACCGGCTCGCGAAAATGGGGCCGCCCCTACCTCACGCGCACATTCTTCTCTCTCATCGGCGAGCGAATGGCCGACCGGATCGTGCTGGTGGTGGCGAACCGGGCTGGACGGCGCATCGCCGGCGCCATCAACTTCTCGGGCGAGCGCACCCTCTACGGGCGCAACTGGGGCGCCATCGAGGAGCATCCGTTCCTGCATTTCGAGGTCTGCTACCATCAGGCCATCGAGCACGCGGTCGCGAATCGCCTCGCCCGCGTCGAGGCAGGTGCTCAGGGAGAGCACAAGCTTGCACGCGGATACGAGCCGGTTCTGACCCGGTCGCTGCACAGCATGGCCCATCCGGGACTGCAGCGCGCCGTGGCGGACTTCCTCGAACATGAAACGGAACACATCGCCACCGCGCGCATGGCGCTTGCCGATGAGCTTCCCTATTCTGAACGCCTCCGATCCGAGACGTCAGAAAGCTGTTGAATTGACACCCGGCCTCGGCATGACGTGGCCACCAGACATGGCCAGCAGATAACCGCCCCGGCATGAATCGGAACAGGAGCCTTTCGCGAACACCTCGCACGGTTGACGCAAGCCCGCGCGGCGTGATCCCGTCATGGCGGCACACTGGGGAGGGTTCATGACCGCCTATGACGACAACAACGTGTTCGCCCGCATCCTGCGAGGCGAACTGCCCTGCCACAAGGTCCACGAGGACGATCACACCCTCGCCTTCATGGACATCATGCCGAGGGCGACAGGCCACACGCTCGTCATCCCGAAGGAGAAGGCGCGCACCATCCTGGACATCAGCCCTGCGGGTTTGACGCGGCTGGCGCTTTCGGTCCAGCTCGTCGCCCGCGCCGTCAGGACCGGGATGCAGGCGGATGGGCTGACCATCCAGCAGTTCAACGAAAGTGCCGGCGGACAGGTGGTGTTTCACCTCCACGTCCATATCATCCCGCGCTGGGAGGGCGAGGCGATGCGGCCCCATGCCGGCGCCATGGCGCCAGGCGACGAGTTGGCCGCAGCTGCGGCGAAGATCCGCGCAGCCCTCGGCTGAGGCGCCTGCCGTGAGGCTGCTGCGGTCCTAGCTGAACGCGAGACCAAGCCCGATCAGCGCAACCTCGCCCACCGCGAGACCGGCCAGCACGTTCCGCCTGAGCAGTCCATAGACGGCGATGCCCACGCCGAGCGCCGCGATCCGTGTCCAGAGCGGTGCGACAGCCAGGGCACCTGTCGGAAACAGGATCAGCTTGGCGACCACGCCGGCGACCAGCGCGGTTGCGACCAGCCTCACCCAGATCATGGCCTCTGAGGTCTCGTCGAGGTTTCGTCCCGCCAACACGCCGGCGAGACGCCACACCTCCGTCGGCAGGAACCCGAACAGGATTACCACCAGATAGGGCCACAAGCCCCCGGTCGCATGTTGCAAGGTGTCCAGCATCAGCGCCCCCGTCTCGCCCGGTGCACGGCGTAGGCAGCACTGCCGCCGACCAGCCCGACGACCAGGAGATCGAAGGCCCGCCCCGCGAGCATCGCAGCCACGGGCGTGAGCACGAATCCGAGCCCCAGCGCCGACCAGTCAGCGGCGGTGCGGCACCCCGCCATGAGCGACAGCGTGAAGAACAGCGGTGTGGTGAACAGCAGCGCCGCGGCGAACGGCGGCGCCATCGCGCCGATCAGGTAGTAACCCGCTCCGGTCGCGAACGAGGCCGCGCCCATGATGACCAGGCTGAAGCCGATGAAGAACGGCCAGCGCGCCGGGACAGCGAGGCGAGGCAACAGCCGCCGACCCTCGGTCCAGGCGGTAACGGCGACGAAATGCGCCGCAAGCAGCAGTTTCCAGAAGCCGATTCCCGAACCGCGCAGGAGCGGCAGGATTGACACCACCATGGGCAGGAACCGGATCGACGACAGCCCGACAGCGATCGCAACGGCCGGCAGCGACGCGCCAGCCGCAATCGAGCCGAACAGCAACACCTGCGCAGGCCCGGCCCACATCAGCACCGTCGAAAGGACACCGGCCCACATCGGATAGCCGACATCGCGCGCGAGGCCGCCGACACCGATCAGAGACGCCATCAGCACCAGCGCAGGCACGCCAGCGCCCGCGACCATTCCGGCGCGGAAAGCCGCCCATCCGCCGGGCGGCGCGGCAGCCTGCGGCGGGTGATCGGGATCATCGCTCGGGCGAAGCGTCATGAAGCCGCGGTTAGCCGACTTTTTCGCGCGCCGGAAGTCGCGCCCCATGCGCGCCGGGACCGCGGGCGGCGCATGGATCGTCGGCTTCCGGCATCACGGCGCGACCGTGGACGGTCAGCTGCGAGCACCGGTCGCCATGCGCCACAGATCGCCCACGAAGCTGCTCAGCTCGGGCGGAATGCCGCCCACCGCCTCGATGCCGAGATAGGCGCCATAGACAAGCGCCGGCACAAGCAGCCAGCCGAGAACCTCCTCGAACACGATGCGCCGGCGCCGGCGGCGATCACGCTTCTCGCCCCAGCTCAGCTTCTGGCGCGCCGGCTTCTCGGTCGGCGTGTCGTTGATGGCGTTGTTCGACACGGTGCAGCGTCCTCACGGGTCAAAGCAGGACGCCTTCACGCCTTGCTCAACGGAACCTTCGGCACCGTCCTGACAGCACCGCGCGCCGGCGGCCGATCGTCCGGCGCGGGCAACAGCTTGGGGTCGCCTCCCTTGCCGGAGCCGCCGCCGCGCCCGGATCGGGACGGCCCGCTTCTGCTCTTGCCCGGGCGGCCGCCCGAAGCCGTCGCCGCTCCGTCGCTGGCGGCCTTGGTCTTGCGCGCACGCTTCTTTGCGGCGTCTGCCACGTCCTTTTCCGGTTTGGGCGTGATCTTGCCGTCGGGAAACTCGAAGCCCAGGACCTTGAGCCCGGTGGTCTCGGAAGCCACGACCACGACGCGCACCGCGCCGCCATTCTTCAGCCGACCGAACAACACCTCGTCGGCCAGCGGAGTCTTGATGGTGGACTGGATCAGTCGCGCCATGGGGCGTGCGCCCATGGCCTCGTCATAGCCGTTCTCGGCCAGCCACTGACGCGCCTCGTCCGTGAGTTCGATGGTGACGGCCCGATCCGCCAGCTGCGCCTCGAGCTGGGCGATGAACTTGTCAACCACCTGGCTGATCACGGGTTTCGGCAGATGCCCGAAGGAGATCACCGCGTCGAGACGGTTGCGGAACTCCGGCGCGAACATGCGGCTGATCGCCTCGATGTCGTCTCCCTCCCGCTTGGTGCGGGTGAACCCGTAGGCCGGCTTGGCGAGATCCGCCGCACCCGCATTCGATGTCATGATCAGGATGACATTGCGGAAGTCGACTTGCTTGCCGTTGTGGTCGGTCAGCTTCCCGTGATCCATGATCTGCAAGAGGATGTTGAACAGATCGGGATGGGCCTTCTCGATCTCGTCCAGCAGCAGCACGCAATACGGGTGCTGGTCCACGCTATCTGTGAGCAGGCCACCCTGATCGAAGCCGACATATCCGGGTGGCGCGCCGATCAGGCGGCTGACCGTGTGGCGCTCCATGTATTCCGACATGTCGAAGCGGATCAGCTCCACGCCGAGCGCATGGGCGAGCTGCCTGGCCACCTCGGTCTTGCCGACGCCGGTCGGTCCTGCGAACAGATAGCAACCGATCGGCTTCTCCGCGTCGCGCAGGCCGGCTCGCGCCAGCTTGATCGCCGAAGACAGCGAGGTGATCGCCGCCTCCTGTCCATAGACCACGCGTCGCAGCGTCGATTCGAGGTGCTCGAGCACTTCGGCGTCGTTCTTCGACACCGTCTTGGGCGGAATGCGCGCCATCGTGGCGATCGTGGTCTCGATCTCCTTGACGCCGATCGTCTTCTTGCGGCGGCTCTCCGGCAGCAGCATCTGCGAGGCGCCGGTCTCGTCGATCACATCGATCGCCTTGTCTGGCAGCTTGCGATCGTTGATGTACCGGGCCGACAGCTCCACCGCAGCCTTGATGGCGTCGTTGGTGTAGCGGAGCTTGTGGAACTCCTCGAAATACGGCTTGAGCCCCTTGAGGATCTCGATCGCATCGGGCACGGACGGCTCGTTGACGTCGATCTTCTGGAACCGCCGGACGAGCGCACGGTCCTTCTCAAAATACTGGCGGTATTCCTTGTAAGTGGTTGATCCGATACACCGAAGGGAGCCCTGAGCCAGTGCGGGCTTGAGCAGGTTGGACGCATCCATGGCGCCGCCGGACGTGGCGCCCGCACCGATCACGGTGTGGATCTCGTCGATGAACATGATCGCCTTTGGGTGCACCTCGATCTCCTTGATGACCTGCTTCAGCCGCTCCTCGAAATCGCCGCGATAGCGCGTTCCGGCGAGCAGCGTGCCCATGTCGAGCGAGAACACGGTCGCATCCGACAGAACATCCGGCACCTGGCGGCGGACGATCTTCAGCGCAAGGCCCTCCGCGATGGCGGTCTTGCCGACGCCCGGCTCCCCGACCAGCAGCGGGTTGTTCTTCTGGCGGCGGCACAGCACCTGGATCGTGCGCTGAACCTCCGCCTCGCGCCCGATGAGCGGATCGATCCGCCCGTCCCGCGCCTTGAGGTTGAGGTTGACGCAATACGCTTCGAGAGCGCCTTCCTTTTTCTTCTTCCTGTCGTCGCCGTCGCCGTTCTGCTCCTCCCGCTTGTCGCGGTTTTCCGGCTCATCGTCGGCACCGCGCGGCGCGCGGGTCTCGGAAGCGCCCGGGCGTTTGGCGATACCGTGGCTGATGTAGTTGACCGCGTCGTAGCGGGTCATGTCCTGCTCCTGCAGGAAATACGCGGCATGGCTCTCGCGCTCGGCGAAGATCGCCACCAGCACATTCGCGCCTGTCACCTCCTCCCGGCCGGAGGACTGCACATGGATCACGGCACGCTGGATGACGCGCTGGAAGCCCGCCGTCGGCTTGGCGTCATCGCGCCCCTCATGCACGAGATTGGCGAGCTCCGTCTCGACATATTCGATGAGGTTCCGCTTCAGCACATCCAGATCGACCGAACAGGCCCGCATGACCGCAGCTGCGTCCTGATCGTCGACGAGCGCCAGAAGCAGATGCTCCAGGGTGGCGTATTCATGTCGCCGTTCGTTCGCCAGCGCGAGCGCACGGTGCAGAGCCTGCTCAAGACTGCGCGAGAAACTGGGCATGCGTGTCGTGGCTCCTCAGTTCTTTTCCATGACGCACTGAAGCGGATGCTGGTGCTTGCGGGCGAAATCCATGACGCTGGTGACCTTGGTTTCGGCCACCTCGTAGGTGAACACGCCACACTCCCCCACGCCATTGTGGTGAACATGCAGCATGATGCGGGTGGCCTCCTCGCGCGTCTTGTTGAAGAAGCGCTCCAGCACAAGCACCACGAACTCCATGGGCGTGTAGTCGTCGTTGAGAAGCAGCACGCGATAGAGATTGGGCTTCCTCGTGCGGGTCGTCGGCTTGGTGATGACCGCGGTTCCGGACCCTGCCCCCTTGCCGCCGCGCGCCGGACCGACCGCGCGGATGGCCGTCGCGCCGAGCGCGCTGAATCCGTTGTCGTCTCGATCCCAGCTGACCCGTTTCATCACCATGTCGCCAAGGCCGTTCGGCCGAACCTGCCACGTGACAATCTATAGCCTGCCTCGGTGCTTCGCCAGTGAGGGGAAGCGCAGAGTCTGTCCGAATCCGGCGCAGAGAATACGGCAAAAATGGTGTCATCGCGCGGCAGCGACTGGCAAGGTGCACCGCGCAACCCGACCGATCGAGCCCATGGCGCATGAAAAAAGCCCGGATTTCTCCGGGCTTCGACAGCGTGCGCTTGCATGGCGCCTCAGCACTCAGACGTCGGCGGCGAACATCCCCGCCAGGTGCCGGCGCCCCGTGGCGCGCCGGCTCACTTGGCGGCCGGAACGGCCTTGGCGATCGCCGCCTCGTAGGGCTTCAGCGCTTCCTTGACCATGGCGGTGTAGAGCTCGCCCATCTTGGTGGCCTGCGCGACGGCGCCCTCATAGGCGGCCTTGGCGTAGTCGGCCTGGATCTCGAACGCCTTGTCGACGGTCTTCACGCCGACGAGCTTCTCGAGGAGGGCCGTGCCCTGCTCGAACGACTTCTTCGAGTAGTCGGCGGCCTCGACGGCGATCGCCTGGAGGCCCTTGGACGCGGCGCCGAACGACTTGAGCGCGGCGTCAACGTTGTCCTTCCCAGCCTTCTGGAACACTTCGAACTGCTGCATCATCGACTTCCCCCGGCGCGAAGCCGGCTCCTTGCAATGGACCTTCGCGGTCCTGGTTGTCACCCCGGGCCGCCAACATCCCACCGCTGCCCGATGGGCCGGATATTGTGCACCGCAACACGAATGTCAAGGTCCATGCTGCACCGCGGCATGCCCATCGGCTTCACTCCCGCAGCTTAACCGGCGGGTAACCGCATCCGCGTAATCGTCAGGACATGTGTCCGCGGCGCAACGTTCTAGCGCCCGGCCAGTTCGTCGCATGATCATGCGTGGATGTGTGCGTATGTGGGCTTATGGCGTTGACTGCGGTATGCGGCGGTCGTTTCCCCGGCGATGGCTTTCGATCGCCTGTGGTGTCCTGATTGCCGGCGCCATGGTCCTCGCAGCGGCGACACCCGCCGAGGCGGCGCGGACGAAGAAGCGCAGTCCCGCCTACAACCCGCCTTACGCCGCGATGGTGGTCGACGCCAAGTCCGGCAAGACATTGCATGCCGTCAACGAGGATGCGCTGCGCCATCCTGCCTCCATCACCAAGGTGATGACCCTTTACATGCTCTTCGAGCAACTGGAGCGCGGTCGCTTCCGGATGGACACCCCGCTGCGCGTGTCGGCCTATGCCGCGTCGCGACCGCCATCCAAGATCGGCGTGTCCGCCGGCGAGACCATCGAGGTCGCGGACGCCATTAAGGCGCTCATCACCAAGTCGGCCAATGACGTCGCCGTCGTGGTGGCCGAGAACATCGCCGGCGACGAGGACAGCTTCGCCGAGCAGATGACGCGCCGCGCGCGCCAGCTCGGTATGTCGCGCACCGTTTTCCGCAATGCGTCCGGATTGCCTGACCCGCAGCAGGTGACGACGGCGCGCGATCTCACGATCCTGGCGCGCGCTATCCAGGAACGCTTCCCGCGCCACTTCCATCTCTTCCAGACCCGCACCTTCGTCTACGAGGGCCGCACCTACCGCAATCACAACAAGCTGCTCGGCCGGGTCGAGGGTGTTGATGGCATCAAGACCGGCTACACGCGCGCCTCGGGCTTCAACCTGATGACCTCCGCCAAGGCGGATGGACGGCATATCGTGTCGGTCGTGCTGGGTGGCCGCTCCGGCCGGCATCGCGATGGAATCATGGCCAACCTCGTGGCAGCCCATCTGCCGCGCGCCACCACGGGGCCGCAGCGCGTGATGGTGGCCCAGGCTGCCGACGACGACCGCGAGGATGCCCGCGCGGCGCAGCGCCCCGTCGAACGCGCTGCCGTCAACGTGCCAGTCACCGGCCCCGCCCGCCAGGCTCCCGTTACCGCACCGGCAGGCGCTGCTGAGCCGGTCCGAGCCGCTTCGGCCGCCCCGCAGCCTGTCGCGGCAGCCTCTCCGGTGCTGGCCCCGCAGCCTCAGCCGCGTCCCATCGAACTCGCCGCGATCCGTCCCGTGCCTGCTGGCACGGTCGCCCATGCATTCGCCGCGCCGACGCCGACCTCCGCCTCGCAGCAGGCCATGCGCTGGGCCGTCGGGCAGCCGGCCGCGGGCGCTCGCGAGGTCCGTCCGACGGCAGCATCCGCCAGCGCCCTGCGTCCTCCGGCTCCGGTGGGACCGGCTGCGCCCGCTCCTGGCAACCGCCAGTCGGTTGCGGCGGATCCGCACCCCGTGCGCCAGCCCGTCGCGACGGTTCCGGGAGCCTTGCGGCCGCCTGCCAACGTCGACGTCACCTCCTCCGTCGCCAAGACACCGGCACCGCTCGCCGAGCCGGCCCAGCAGTCCGGGGGCAACCGTCCACGCATCGAGACCATCGCTGCCGCACGGGAGGGCTGGGTGATCCAGCTCGGCGCCACCGATGATGAAAGCAAGGCCCGCACGCTGCTGGACAACGCACGCGCCCGCAGCCCCGCGCTCTCCGACGCCAGACCGTGCACGGAAACCATCGAGCGGGGTGGTTCCCGGCTCTGGCACGCCCGTTTCGCGGGCTTCGGCGATCAAGACGAGGCCGCTCGCCCCCGCCGCGCCC
>CAZDUL010000014.1:0-4561 GCA_964508635.1 uncultured Allobosea sp.
CCTCCCCACGAGGGTTCTCCTCCGGTGCGCCACATCAAGCCTCTGCTCACCTGGGGTGTTGACTGAGGCCGGCTTGGGGACGACATTTCGTCGAAGGTGGAGGGCCATTCGGTCGGCTTCGGCGCCGACGTCAAGGGGCCGGATGACCGCCGCCCGGGAGCGATCCTCCGCGGGGTCGAGCCGGATGAGCTGCTGCGCTTTGGCCTCATCCCAGAGTGCGTCGGCCGCCTGCCGGTGCTTGCGACGCTGGAAGACCTCGACGAGGCGGCGCTGAAGAAGATCCTCACCGAGCCGAAGAACGCGCTGGTGAAGCAGTATGCCCGCCTGTTCGAGATGGAAGATGTCGAGTTGTCCTTCGCCGACGAGGCGCTCAACCTGATCGCGCGCAAGGCGATCGAGCGCAAGACCGGCGCGCGCGGGCTGCGCTCGATCCTCGAGGGAATCCTGCTCGACACGATGTATGAACTGCCGGGGCTCGACGGCGTCAATCAGGTGGTCATTTCTCCCGAGGTGATCGAGGGCAAGGCGCGGCCGCTCTACATCTACGCCGAGAAGGAGGCCGCGAGCGCCCAGAGCGCGTGAGTGCTTCGGGGGTAGAACCGCGGAGCCGACGTCAACGGCCGCCCTCTCCGGGCGGTCATCGTGTCATGCGCGGGTATCCTCGCCGCATCCCGCCCGGCTCCAGTTCCCTCTGGCTCTGGCCATTGCCGATCGATTGTGGTTCCGTTGGGGAAGAGTCATCGAGCCTTGGGGAACTCGCGTGCTGCGCATCCTGCTGTTTGCTGTTTTCGCTGTTGTTCCGTTGATGTCGCAGGGCTTCGCCCAGCAACGCGCCGGCGCGCTACCGACGTCCGATCAGGGCGGCGTGCGCGAGACGCAGGGCGTGCAGCGTTATGCGGGCAGCATCATCGCTGGCGGCTCGACGGCTGCTTTCGATGAAGTGACCATGGTCACCGGCCGTTTGCAGCGCGTTCCCGAGCAGCGCGACGGCCGAAACAACGCGCTGTTCATTCCGGCGGAGCCGCGCAAGGTCGGGGGGCGGCGGACCCGCCTTGTCTATGTCATCCCGGAAGGCCGTTCGCCGCTGGAGGTGGTGCGCGGCTACCAGCAGGCCGTCCGGGAGGCCGGCGGCAGCGTGCTGTTCGAGTGCGCCGATGCCGAATGCGGGGGCGACACGCGCCGCGGGGCCACGTCCGGCGGCGGCGAGACCGGCGTGATGCAGCTCGTCATGCCCGGCGACGACGTGCCGGCCACCGCCGGACACCCGGTGGAATGCGCCGTCAACAACCATAGCCGCACCGGCCAGCGCTTCACCACGATGCAGCTGAAGGACGACACGGGCTTCATCTCGATCCTTGCCTATGTTCTTGGCGAATATTCTGCCGCTTCGCCGTGCCGCAATGGCGGCTGGACCGGCCGCACGGTCGCCATCGTCAACATCCTCGAGACAAGGGCCCGCGAACAACGCATGGAAATGGTGCGAGCGGACGCGATGGGTTCGTCGATGGCCCGTGACGGCAAGGTCACGTTCTACGCGATCCTGTTCGATACGGCGAAGGCTGACATCAAGCCGGAAAGCGCGCCGCAGATCGCGGAGATGGCGAGCTATCTGCGCGCCAACCCGACCGTCCGCGTGCTGATCGTCGGCCATACCGACAACCAGGGCGGCCTCGACTACAACAACGACCTGTCGCGCCGGCGTGCGGCAGCGGTGGTGCAGGCGCTGGTCAGCCGGGGAATCGCCGCCAACCGCCTCATCCCGGCCGGCGTGGGGATGGCGGCCCCGGTCACCAGCAATGCCACGGAGGAAGGCCGCGCCCGCAACAGACGCGTGGAGATGGTTCAAATGTAGCACATGGACGCTGTCCGGACGTCTTCCGCGCTGTCGGGCATCCGGCGGATCAGCCACTTTACTTGCCGTGCGGAACCGTGCTGTGTGCAGCGGTGCAGGCGGGTCCGGATCACCCGACGTCAGGAGAGGTGCGCGATGAGATTCAAGCCGTATTGGCTTCGCCTCCACCGCTGGATCACGCTGGTGTTCGCGTTGCCGCTCATCGCCATCATGCTCTCCGGCCTTGTCCTGTCGTTCGAGCCGCTCGGGCAGAAGGCGCCCCTGCCGCAACCTCTGACGCGCGATGTCCTGCTCGGGCTGCTCGACAGGCACGATGCCGAGCGCAAGGCCACCGGCCTCATCGTGCGGGCCTATGACGGAACCCTGACGATCAACGGCGCAGGTCCGGAAGGAGCCGTTGATATCGACCTGCGCACCGGGCTGGACATCGAGGACGAACGCACCGGCTGGGCCGACCTGTTCGGTTTCGCTCGTGCCGTGCATGAGAAGCTGCTGCTCGACGCGGGATGGCTGGTCACCGCATCGACCGTCGCGATGCTCGTCATCGCAGGCCTCGGTGTGCTGATGGGATGGCCGCGCCTGCGCAACACCCTGGGCGGCTGGCACAGCGTCGCAGCCTGGGCGATCCTGCCACTGGTGATCCTTAGCCCGCTCACTGGCCTTGCGATCGCCTTCGGCGTCACGTTCACGCCGCCGTCGTCGGGGCCGCGGCCGGAGCGCATCGCGATCCGCGATGCCGTGATCATGCTCGGCGAGCGCCATGACCTCTCCGACCTGCAGTCGTTGCGCGCACGCGGCGGCCGTCTCATCGCGCGCATGCACATGGATGGCGGATTGCGCAGCGTCGCCGTTGGCAAGGATGCGGTGCAGCCGCTCGCGATGAACTGGCCGCGCGCGCTGCACGAGGGCAATTGGCACGCCATCATCGGTTCGACACTCAATATCGTGGTTTCGATCGTGTTCATCGGCCTGTGGGTCACCGGCCTGCTGATCTGGGCGCGGCGCAAGCTCAAGCCGCGGCGCTCGCGTGCGAAGGCCGTCCTGCAGGCAGCCGAGTGACCGTTCGATCGGCCTGTTTCGCGAACCGTTGGCGCAGCATGCGCGGCCGAACCGCGTGTTGATGACACACCCGCAGACCGCAGCTTGAATCCCGCCGCGGCAGACGCCACCTTGCGCTTTGGCGTTGGATTGAGTCTGCCGCGCCTCTGCAAGGGTGGCACACCAACATCCGGGTCCAGCGGTCGCTGGCCTGTCTTTCGCACCCGTGCGGTCGCCTGAGATGGGGATCGCCGAGCGCGCAAACGAGGGAATTCGACATGAGCTCACAAAAAGCCCGCACACCAGTCCTGCCCGGCACGGTCGGCGAGCACCCGGTGTTGCCGCTGCGCGATATCGTCGTGTTCCCGCACATGATCGTGCCGTTGTTCGTCGGTCGCGAGAAGTCGATCCGGGCGCTGGAGGAGGTGGTCAGGACCGACGGGCTGATCCTGCTCGCCACGCAGAAGAATGCCTCCGACGATGATCCGGCGCCGGAGGCGATCTTCGAGATCGGCACGCTCGCCAATGTGCTGCAGTTGCTGAAGCTGCCCGACGGCACCGTCAAGGTGCTGGTCGAGGGCGCCGCGCGCGGCCGCATCCAGGCCTTCACTGCAACCGATGCCTTCTACGCAGCCCGCGTCGAGGCCCTGGCGGAGATCCCCGGCAAGAAGGTCGAGGTCGAGGCGCTGACCCGTTCGGTGGTGAGCGAGTTCGAGAACTACGTGAAGCTGAACAAGAAGGTCTCGCCGGAGGTCGTCGCTGCGGTCGGGCAGATCGAGGAACCGTCGAAACTGGCGGACACCGTGGCTTCGCATCTGGCGGTGAAGATCACCGACAAGCAGATGGTGCTGGAAACGCTGGAGGTGCCGCAGCGGCTCGAGAAGGTGCTCGGCCTGATGGAGAGCGAGATTTCGGTCCTTCAGGTCGAGAAGCGCATCCGCTCGCGCGTGAAGCGCCAGATGGAGAAGACGCAGCGCGAATACTACCTCAACGAGCAGATGAAGGCGATCCAGAAGGAGCTCGGCGACGGCGAGGATGGCCGCGACGAGATCGCCGAGATCGAGCAGCGCATCGAGCAGACCAAGCTGAGCAAGGAGGCCCGCGACAAGGCGCTGGCGGAGGTCAAGAAGCTTCGCCAGATGTCGCCGATGTCGGCGGAGGCCACCGTCGTGCGCAACTACCTCGACTGGATGCTCGGCATCCCGTGGGGCAAGAAGTCAAAGATCAAGAAGGATCTGAAGGGGGCGCAGGAGCTGCTCGACGCGGACCATTACGGCCTCGACAAGGTCAAGGACCGCATCATCGAGTATCTGGCCGTGCAGCAGCGGGCCAACAAGCTGACCGGCCCGATCCTGTGCCTGGTCGGCCCGCCCGGCGTCGGCAAGACCTCGCTGGGCAAGTCGATCGCCAAGGCCACGGGCCGCGAATTCGTGCGCATGTCGCTGGGCGGCGTGCGCGACGAGCCCGAGATCCGCGGCCATCGCCGCACCTATATCGGCTCGATGCCCGGCAAGATCATCCAGTCGATGAAGAAGGCGAAGACCGTCAACCCGCTGATCCTGCTCGACGAGATCGACAAGATGGGCATGGATTTCCGCGGGGATCCGTCGGCGGCCCTGCTGGAGGTGCTCGATCCCGAGCAGAACGCCACCTTCAACGACCACTATCTGG
>CAZDUL010000015.1:0-4919 GCA_964508635.1 uncultured Allobosea sp.
GCGAGCGGCCGTGGGATCCCCGGCCCGTGGGGGCAGGTGGCGCGCTCGATGTGGGTGTGGCTGGTGGCGTTGGGTGCCCCCGCAGGGGAGACGGCGACGGTCAGGCGGTCGACGAGGCCGGTCCAGTTAATGGTGAGCCGCGCGATGGCTTCACCCGTCCGTTAGCTCTGCGCCGCATCCACCGCGCCGACCGCCACCCCGAAGTCCTGCCCGTCGCGGGCGGCATCGCGCAGCGTGGCGCTGTCGATCCGGAGGAACGCCAGCGCCGCCCGGTCGCCGAAGAGGTCGGAGGCCACGGCCGCACGTTCCGCCTCCGGCACGAAGCGGGTCAGCGCGTCCTGGATCGCGACGATGCGCTGGTCGAGCGGCAGCGCCTGCAGTTCGGCGGCGGTCAGGTTCAGCCGCCGCAGCGCACCGACGGCCGATCCGGACCCAGCCGCCGCCTCAGACAAACGAGTGGTCAGCTTCTTCGTCGCCTGCTCGATCTCGCCCATCGAGACGCCCGCAAGCTCCCCGGCCCAGGTCAGGGTCTGGATGCTCTCGACGGTCGTGCGCATCGACTGCGCGAGCTTCGCCTGCGCGTCGATGTTGGCGAGCCCCGAGCGCACCATCGCCACCCCGGCCGCAGCCGCTGTGACCGCCGCCAGCGCGATCCCGGCCCGGCGCGCGAAGCTGGCCAGACGCGTATTGGCAAGTTCCATCTCGGAGGACAGACGACCGAAGCCCTTCGCCCCGGCCTCGCCAATGCCTTCCAGTTCGGCGCGGACCTGGCGGCCGCCCACGGCGGCAAGCCGGACGGAGACGCGTTTCTCGGCCATGGGATCGGGGCTCCGGGTGGAATGGGGTCAGTCGCGGTTTGCCGCGATCTGTTCGTTGACGCGGCGGACCATCACCGCCTCGAGGGCGGGCAGCAGTTCGGCCATGGCGGGCGGCGAGATGTCGAGGGCAGCACCAAGAGCCAGCGCCGCACCCATGTCCCAGCCGATGATCGCGCCGGGGATGACGCGCATCTGCCCGCCAAGGCGCTGCGCCAGGTCCCAGACCTGCGCGCCCTCAAGGGTTTGGGGCCGGTTCAGCCTTGCGGGGCAGTCGAGACAGGGTCCTGCGCAGGCCGCGCAGTAGCCGTCGCCCCCGCCGAAGGACCAGTCGGCAAGGGCGATGAGGCGTTTTTTTCCGCGTCCAGCAGCAGCGCCTTGGCGACGTACAGGGTCTGGAACGCCTCGAAGGCGGGCCAGAGGTCGAGAAGCGCGTCGATGGCCTCGGGGCTCGGATCGATGGGATTGCCATCGGCATCGCCGATCCCCTCCCAGCCGATGATCGCGCGCCGCGCCAGCGCCTTGGCCATGGCAAGCGCGGCTTCCTCGGTCGCCGCGCCCTCGGGAAGGTCGGCAATGGCGGGATCGCCGCGCGCCGAGACCATCAGCGCGGTGGTGAGCGGGCGGAGCTTCACGCGCACACCGGGGATGAGATCGCACCAAAGCGGCGCGTTGGTGAGGTCGAGGGTCAGCATGGCGGGCCTTCTCAATAGGTCGCGACGGTGTTGACGAGGACGGCGGTGCACATGCGGGCGGGGCTGGTGGCCTTGGCCGCCTGCCAGTCGAAGGTGGCCTGGATGCCCTGCGGGCCCGGGATCTCGATGCGCGGGCGCGGCAGGTAGACGGCATGCGCGGTGAAGGTGAAGCTGGCGTCGGCGCCGAGGCTCCAGGCGAAGACCAGTTCGCAAGGCGTGCCATCGATGGCCTGCGTGATCAGGGTGGTGTCGGCGAAACGCACCTCCACCCGGCCGGTCAGGGCGGCCATGCCCGGGTCGGCCCCCTCGATGCGGCCATCGTTGCGGATGGTCTCGATCCGGTCGAGGCCATTGGAATAGGTCACCTCGGCCGAGATGACGTTGCCGAGCGGCGTGCCATTCCGGGTGATCGCCCCGTTGAAATGCCCGAACCGCTGCAGGGCCAGCGACGTGGGCGTGCCAGCGGCTGTTGTGGCCGCGACGCTTTCGCCTTGCGCCACCAGCCGGGCCGTCGCGGTCAGCAGACCGGACCGCGCCATCTGCCACGACAGCTGATCGCAGACGCAGCCCGTGTACATCGCATAGCGCGGCACCTCGGGCATGGCCGTCTCGATGGCCATGCTCGGCAGCGTCCAGTTGCCGGACTGGAAGGTGTGGGTCTTGGGCGTGGTGCCCGACGTGACCGGCGCGCCGAAAGCCGCCTTCAGCCAGAGGCCGAAGTTCTCGACGTCGATCGGCACCACCACATCGCCATCCGCCGTTACCGCGTCCTTGATCGGAGCCAGAGGATCGCGCCCCTGGCCCAGCAGTTCCGAGGCGATCAGCGGTTGTTCGGAGCCGAGCGTGGTGCTGGCGAAGGGCACCGTGCGGTAGCCTGAGGCGGGCGCGGTGCCATAGACGGTTTCGAACGCAAGCGCCATCTGCGCCCGCGCCCCATGGGCTCGTGCCATCGTGTTCTCCTGTTATGTGAGGGGTCAGGCCAGTGGGTTGGTCGTGGAGTGAGGCGGATCAGACAAAGGTCCGGGGGGCCTTTGTCCCGCCGAACGCGGGATGGGACCCGCTGCCTGTGTCAGCCGAGATGGGGTGGTTGCCGCCCCCTCTCGACGGCATCGCAATGTGCCAGATTGGTGGTGTTTACAGCCACGAAGCAGAAAGGACGGCAACCATGGCGAAAGACATGATGATCGGGGTCGATCTGGCAAAGAACAGTTTCCAGATCCACGCGGCGACGCTGAATGGCGAGGTGAAGTTCCGCCGGAAGCTAACGCGCACGCAATTCCTCTCCTTCATGGCAGCGCAGCCGCCGGCCGTCGTCGTGATGGAGGCCTGCGGCGGCGCCCATCACTGGGCGCGGGAACTTGCCCCGCTCGGCCACGACGTCCGTCTGATCGCCCCGGTCTATGTCAAACCCTTCGTGAAGCGGCAGAAGAACGACGCGGCCGACGCCGAAGCCATCGTCGAAGCGGCACAACGCCCAGAGATGCGGTTCGTCGAACCCAAGAGCGCCGAGCAGCAGGCCCGCGCGCTCCTGTTCCGGACACGGGAGCAACTCGTTCATCAGCGCACCGAGCTGGTGAACGCCCTGCGGTCCTACCTCTACGAGTACGGCCACGTCCTGCCAATCGGTATCACCAGCCTCCGGCGCATCGAGGCGATCGTCGAGGACACGGACGGCGATCTGCCAGACCTCGTCCGCGATGTCTGCGGCGACCTGCTCCGGCAGATCGCTGAGAAGACCGCACGCATCGACGCGCTCATGAAGCGCATCAAATCCACGGCCGCGAATATGGAAACCGCGCGGCGGCTGCAGACGATGCCGGGCATCGGTCCCGTCACGGCCCTCGCAGTCGAAGCCTTCGCGCCGCCCCTGGAGAGCTTCCGGTGCGGGCGCGACTTCGCAGCCTGGCTTGGTCTCGTGCCCCGACAGAACTCTACGGGCGGCAAGCAGCGCCTGGGGCGAGTGACGAAGGCCGGCCAGGCCGACATCCGACGCCTGCTGATCGTCGGGGCGATGTCCCGTCTGACATGGCTGGGCCGGAAGTCGATCCGGCCGGGATCATGGCTGGCACGCGTGCTTGAGCGCAAGCCGAAGATGCTCGTCGCCATCGCGCTGGCGAACAAGATGGCGCGCGCGATCTGGGCCATGCTGACCCGCGGTGAGGATTACAGGGATCCGATGCCGGCTGCTGTCGCCTGAGGATATCGGGCGGACGGCGGCGCGACATCGGTACGAGGGAGGTGCGAGAAGGCGACGACCAGCATGGGCAACATGATCGATGAGATCTGGACGGGGAAAACCAGCGATCCGCTCGGTGCCGAAAGAGTTCTTAGCCGAGATTTCGACCTTGTCCGCAGATCACCATACCGGCCCGCGGCAAATAGAAGGCCGCAATGATGAGGCCTGACAGAAGACCGCGCTCGATCACCTGTTCAGCTGTTCAACTTCCTCCTTGCATCTCGGGCGGCAACCACAGAAGCGGATCGGCTTTGGAATAGTGCAATATGACAGGGATCACCGCCGCCTTCAGGCTTGCGGCACCCTCCACGGCCAGATCGACCGGACGCGGCGCTTCCGCCTCGACCCAGTCGCAGAGACCGCCCAGCGTGCGGTCGGCGGCAATCGCCGCGCCGATGCTGGCGCAGAGGGTGTCGAAGGCGGCGTCACGGGTGGCACCCTGCACGACCGCTTCGATCTCGGCCCGGTGCTGGTAGTGGTAGCGCAGCGGCGAGAGCGTCACCTCGGGCTCGCCCGGCTCGCCGTCGCGCAGGATCAGGAGGCCGGCCGGGGGCACCCGCTCGGGCAGCACATCGCCGCGCAAGGCGGTGGCAGGCAACGCCGAAAGCCGCGCGTGCAGCGCGGCGAGGATGGCTTCGCGAGGGGTGGGCATCGCTCTGCTCGGGCCGTTCTTGCGAAATTAATGCCTCGGGGCTATATAGCTTCCAGGACATGAGGATCGCATGCCGTGGACCGTCTCGTTTGCCGAGGAGTTCGAACCGGAGTTCGACGCACTCCCACCGGAGGTTCAGGACGCGATCCTGGCCCGCGCGCTTCTTCTGGAGCGCGAGGGGCCGACACTCGGACGACCGCATGCCGACACCCTGGCCGGGTCGAAGCATGCGAACATGAAGGAATTGCGCTGCAACGCCGCCGAAGGCGTGTGGCGCATCGCCTTCGCATTCGATCCCGACCGGCAGGCGATCCTGCTCGTCGGCGGGGACAAGTCGGGCGTGAGCGAGAAGCGCTTCTACAGGCAGCTGATCGCGCGGGCCGATGAGCGGTTCGACCGCCATCTGGCCAGACGGAAAGGATGAGGACCATGGCACGGACCCTGAAAGACAAGCTGGCCACGCTCGATGCGGCCCGGCGCGCGGGCATCGAGGCCGAGGCCGACCGGCTCCACACCGAATA
>CAZDUL010000016.1:0-8444 GCA_964508635.1 uncultured Allobosea sp.
CGCGGCGTAGTCGCCTGTGGTGGGGGGCGAGGGAACGAGCTCGAGGCCTGGCTCGGTTCCGTGCCGGGCCACGTCTACGCTAACGTACGCCAGCCGCCGGTCGCGACGCTGAACCTAGCCCACATGATGCCCTTCTCGGCCGTCTGGGCTGGGCCGAAGCGCGACGAGCATTTCGGGGCGCCCCCGCTGTTTCTGGCAAAGACCGAAGGCTCGACCCCGTTCCGCTTCTCGCTCCACGTTGGCGACGTCGGCCACACGCTCGCGGTCGGGCCGACCGGCGCCGGCAAGTCGGTGCTGCTTGCGCTCATGGCGCTGCAGTTCCGGCGCTACGAGCGCTCCCAGGTGTTTGCCTTCGACTTCGGCGGCTCGATCCGAGCTGCGGCGCTCGCCATGGGCGGCGATTGGCATGATCTGGGTGGCAGCCTCGCCGAGGACGCGGCCGAGCCCGTAGCGCTGCAGCCGCTCGCCCGCATCGATCAGCCCGACGAAAGCGCCTGGGCGGCTGAGTGGGTCGCGGCGATCCTCGCCCGCGAAGGAGTGAGCGTCACTCCGGAGGTGAAGGAGCATCTGTGGTCAGCGCTCGCCAGCCTCGCATCGGCGCCGGCCTCAGAGCGCACGCTGACCGGCCTCTCGGTCCTGCTCCAATCCAACCCGCTGAAGCAGGCGCTCAAGCCCTACGCGGTCGGGGGACCTTGGGGGCGGCTGCTCGACGCGGAGGCCGAACGGATCGGCGAGGCCGACGTGCAGGCCTTCGAGACGGAGGGGCTGATCGGCACCGGCTCGGCCGCAGCCGTACTCGCCTATCTGTTCCACCGCATCGGGGACCGGCTGGACGGCCGGCCAACCCTCATCATCGTGGACGAGGGCTGGCTCGCTCTCGACGACGACGGCTTCGCCGGGCAGCTACGCGAGTGGCTGAAGACGTTCCGCAAGAAGAACGCGTCCGTCCTCTTCGCCACTCAGAGCCTCGCCGACATCGACGGTAGCCGCATCGCGCCCGCCATTATCGAGAGCTGCCCGACACGGCTCTTCCTGCCGAACGAGCGCGCGCTCGAACCGCAGATCGCAGCCGTCTACCGGCGGTTCGGTCTCAACGACCGGCAGATCGAAATCCTGAGCCGGGCAACGCCCAAGCGCGACTATTACTGCCAGAGCCGCCGCGGAAACCGGCTATTCGAACTCGGCCTCTCCGACGTCGCGCTCGCCTTCACGGCCGCGTCCTCGAAGTCCGACCAAGCGCTGATCGCGCGTCTAGTGGCCGAGCACGGCCGCGACGGCTTCGCGCGCGCCTGGCTCCAAGCTCGCGGCCTGGCATGGGCCGCCGACCTTCTCGACCAGCAGGAGACACTACGATGAAGACCCGCTTTCGCGCCGCGCTGACGGCCGGCGTCGCCGCCCTGATGCTGATGACGGCCACCGCGCCGTCCCAAGCCCAGATCACCGTCTGGGACCCGACGAACCACGTCCAGAATGTGCTGCAGGCGGCCCGCGCCCTGCAGCAGATCAACAACCAGATCACCAGCCTCACCAACGAGGCGCAGATGCTGGTCAACCAGGCCCGCAACCTCGCGAACCTGCCTTACTCCTCGCTACAGCAGCTCCAGCAGTCGGTTGCGCGCACGCAGCAGCTTCTCGGCCAAGCGCAGCGCATCGCCTATGACGTCCAGCAGATCGACCGGGCGTTCACGACGACCTACGGCGCGGCGTCCGGCAGCCACTCGCAGCAGCAGCTGTTCGGGCAGGCGCGCGAGCGCTGGCAGAACTCTGTCGCAGCGCTCCAGGACGCGCTCCGCGTCCAGGCCACCGTCGTCGGCAACATCGACACCAACCGCGCCGAGATGCAGGCGCTCGTCACCTCGAGCCAGTCCGCGACCGGCGCGCTCCAGGCGACGCAGGCCGGCAACCAGCTTCTCGCCCTCCAGGCCCAGCAGCTCGCCGACCTCACCGCGACCCTCGCGGCGCAGGGCCGGGCGCAGGCGCTCGAGAGCGCGCAACGCCAGGCGGCGCAGGATCTCGGCCGCGAGAACCTCCGGCGCTTCCTCACCCCCGGTCAGGCCTACCAGCCGACCAACGTCAGCATGTTCCCGAGCCGCTGAGGCTGGAGCGATGCGGCGGCTCTTGAGCCAAGAGGAGATGGACGGGCCCAAGGTGCGGCGCGTCATCCTCGTCATGGCGGTCGGCACAGCACTGGCCGGCCTCGCCGCCTTCCTCTCCGGCCAGGACTTCAAGGGCGCGCAGCGGGCCGCCGCCGCACGCCGGGCTCTGCCCGCCGATCCGCTGCGCTCCGAGCTCCAGCGCTGCGCCGGCCTAGGCGAAGCCGCGCTTGCCGACGCCGCCTGTCGCGCGGCCTGGGCCGAGAACCGCCGCCGCTTCTTCTCCCCCGCCGAGCGCCGGCCATCGCAGGAGCCACGGCCATGAACGGCATGGGCGTGATCGACCGCTTCCTCGAGGTCTTCACCCGCTACATCGATAGCGGCTTCGGCCTGCTCCAAGGCGAGGTCACTTTCCTCGCCTCGACCCTGATCGTCGTCGACGTGACGCTCGCCGCCCTGTTCTGGGCTTGGGGCGCGGACGAGGACGTGCTCGCACGCCTCGTCAAGAAGACGCTCTTCGTCGGAGCCTTCGCCTTCATTATCGGCAACTGGAACAACCTCGCCCGGATCGTCTTCGAGAGCTTCTCAGGGCTGGGGCTGCTGGCCTCCGGCTCAGGCATGTCGGCCGCCGACTTCTTGCGCCCCGGACGCATCGCGCAGACCGGGCTTGAGGCGGGCCGGCCGATCCTCGACTCCATCTCCGGCCTGATGGGGTTCGTCTCGTTCTTCGAGAACTTCATCCAGATCGCGATCCTGCTCTTCGCCTGGGCAATCGTGCTGCTCTCCTTCTTCATCCTCGCCATTCAACTCTTCATTAGCCTGATCGAGTTCAAGCTGGCGACGCTTTGCGGCTTCGTGCTCGTGCCCTTCGGGCTGTGGGGCAAGACCGCCTTCATGGCCGAGCGCGTGCTCGGGCTCGTCATCTCCTCGGGCGTCAAGGTGCTGGTGCTCGCCGTCATCGTGGGCATCGGCTCGACGCTCTTCGGCGAGTTCACCCGCGGCTTCGCGGGCGAGCCGACCATCGAGGACGCGATGGCCCTGGTGCTCGCCGCTCTCTCGCTGCTCGGTCTCGGCATCTTCGCGCCCGGTATCGCCAACGGCATCGTCTCGGGCGGGCCGCAGCTCGGCGCAGGCGCCGCGGTCGGCACCGGTCTCGCCGCGGGTGGTATGGTGGTTGCCGGGGCGGCCGGTGCGCGCCTCGCCGGCGGCGCGGCCGTCGGCGCGGTACGCGGCAGCGCCTCCGTAGCGGGCGGCGCGACGACGGCCTACCAGCTCGGCAGCCAGGCCTCCGGCGGCTCGGTCGCGGGCGGCCTCGCCGGCGTCGCCAAGGCCGGCGCTCAGGCCGCGGCCAGCCCGCTTCGCCGGGCCGGCGAGACGCTCCGCTCCGACTTTCAGCGCGGCGGCCGCGCCGCATTCGAGACGACCGGCGGAAGCAGCTCCGGAGGCGCCGCCGCGCCTGCCAACGATGCCGCGTCCGCATCGGGCGAGCCCGCCTGGGCACGCTCAATGCGCCGCCGTCAGGCCGTGCGGGAAGGCATCAACATGGCCGCGCATGCGGTGAAATCCGGCGACGGTGGCGGTGCGGGATCCTCCGTCAGTGTCCGGGAAGGAGAGTAGATGTTTTTCAAGCGTTCCTCGATCCGCTACGGCAAGACGCCCGAGCCCGAAACGCCCTACCAGCGCGCCGCCCAGGTCTGGGACGACCGCATCGGCTCGGCCCGCGTTCAGGCCCGGAATTGGCGGCTGATCGCGTTCGGTTCGCTCTTCCTGTCCGCCGGCCTCGGCGCCGGGCTCGTCTGGGTGACGGCCTCCGGCACCGTCGTGCCCTGGGTGGTGCAGGTCGACCGCCTCGGCCAGGCGCAGGCGGTCGCACCCGCCGACGCCGACTATCGCCCGACCGATCCACAAATCGCCTGGCACCTCGCGCGCTTTATCGAGCAGACCCGCGCCATCCCGGCCGATCCGATCGTGCTGCGGCAGAACTGGCTGCGCGCCTACGACTACACGACCGACCGCGGGACGGCGGCGCTCAACGACTATGCCCGGACCAATGACCCGTTCGCGAAGCTCGGCAAGGAGCAGCGCGCGGTCGAGGTCTCGTCCGTGATCCGCGCTTCGCCCGACAGCTTCCGTGTCGCATGGATCGAGCGCCGCTATGTCGACGGCGCGCTCGCCGCGACCGAACGCTGGACCGCGATCCTCACCATCGCCGTCCAGACGCCGCGCGACGCGGAGCGGCTGCGGAAGAACCCGCTCGGCATCTACGTCCACGCCCTCAACTGGTCCAAGGAGCTCGGCTGATGCGCCCGATTCCTCTCACCCTGGCGCTGCTCGGCTCGGTGTCGCTCGCCGGCTGCGCCACGAATGACTGGACGCCGCCCGAGATCGCGCTCGACGATCCCGCGGCGGCCAAGCCTGCCGTCCTAGAGACGCCGCCACCGACGCCCGTGCAGGTGGTCGAGGTCCCGCGACCGCTGCCGCTTCCCGGCCAGCTCCAGCGCGTGCCGCCGGTGCGCACCGAACCACCCGAGCCTTCCGACCCCCGTGCCCGGGTAGAGGCGGCAAACAGCGTCGCCCGCGTCCAGCCCTCGCGCTCCGGCTACTTCAACGCCGTCCAGGTCTACCCCTATTCGGAAGGCGCGCTTTACCAGGTCTATTCGGCACCGGGCCAGGTGACCGACATCGCCTTGCAGCCCGGCGAGCAGCTGGTGGGCCCAGGGCCGGTCGCGGCCGGAGACACCGTGCGCTGGATCATCGGCGACACAGTGAGCGGCACCGGCCCGAACACTCGCGTCCACATCCTGGTGAAACCGACCCGGGCCGACCTCCAGACCAACCTCATCATCAACACCGATCGGCGCACCTACCATCTGGAGCTCCGCTCGGCCGAGCGGACCTACATGGCCTCGGTCTCCTGGTCCTACCCGCAGGACCAGCTGATCGCGCTTCGTCGCCAGAACGCGGCGGCCGAGGCGGCCCAGCCCGTCGCCTCCGTCGCGCTGCCCTCGATCGAGAACCTGAACTTCCGCTACCGGATCGAGGGCGATCACCCGTCCTGGCGGCCGGTGCGCGCCTTCGACGACGGGCGGCAGGTTTTTATCGAGTTTCCAGCCGGCATCGCCCAGGGCGAGATGCCGCCGCTATGGATTATCGGGGCGGAGGGCGGTGCCCAGCTCGTCAACTATCGCGTCCGCGGTCGCTACATGGTGGTCGATCGCTTGTTCGGAGGCGCGGAGCTGCGTCTCGGCGGCGAGCGCCAACGGCGCGTGCGCATCGTCCGGACCGACGGGAGGCCGACGTCATGAACGCTGGTCGATCCGAACCAGACCGGGACGAGGCAGAGTCGCAGGAGCAGCCCCGGCCCGAGAAGAACATTGCGGCCGAGCTCCGGCTCCGGCCCGAGCGGCCGCGGGTGGTGCGGCTCTCCCGCAAAGTGCTCGCCGGAGCGGGCGGTGTCGCCGCGCTCGGCCTCGGCGGCGCGCTGATCTGGGCCCTTCAGTCGAGCCAGCCCCGCCAGGCGCAGGAACTCTACAACACCGAGAACCGCCAGACGGCGGACGGACTTGCGCGGCTGCCGAGCGATTACGCGGGCATTCCTCGCCAGGTGCCGCAGCTCGGACCGCCGCTCCCTGGAGATCTCGGCCGGCCGATGCTGAACGCCGGCGTCCAGCCGCAGCCGATACCGGGCGCGCCCGCACCGGCCGCGCCGCAGCCCGATCCTGAGGCGCAGCGGCTCGCGGAGGAGCGGCGACGGATCGCGCAGGAGATGGAAGCCGCACGCGCCAGCCGGCTGTTCGCGGCCGAGACTCGCGCTCAGGCTTCGTCAGCGACGCCGACACCCACGGGCGATCTCGCGTCATTGCAACAGCCGCAGAACCCGTTCGGCGTTGCCGGCCTTGGCCAGTCGCAGCCGCATCCGACCGAGAACGAGCGGCGGGTCGCTTTCCTGAACGGGCCGGTCGATCGCCGCACCATATCAAGCGAGCGGGTTCAAGCGCCGGCCTCGCCGCACATAGTCCAGGCGGGCGCGGTGATCGCCGCAGCGTTGATCACCGGCCTGCGCTCGGACCTGCCCGGCCAGGTCACGGCCCAGGTGACTGAGAACGTTTATGACGGCCCGACCGGCCGAACCGTCCTCATTCCCCAGGGTGCGCGGCTGGTCGGCCAGTACGACGCCCAGGTCTCATTCGGGCAGTCGCGCGCGCTGCTGGTCTGGAACCGAGTCATCCTGCCGAACGGCCGCTCGATCGTGCTGGAGCGGCAGCCGGGCGCCGATCCCTCCGGCTATGCGGGCCTGGAGGACGAGGTCGACAACCACTGGGGTCAGGTGTTCCGAGCCGCGGCGATCTCAACGCTCCTGTCGATCGGCTCGGAAGCAGGAGCGGGCGACGAAGAGGACGACCTCATCCGCGCGATCCGGCGGGGCTCGTCCGACTCCATCAGCCAGACCGGCCGGCAGATCGTCGGACGTTCGCTCAACGTCCAGCCGACGCTGACCGTCAGGCCGGGCTTTCCGGTGCGGGTGATCCTAACCCGCGACCTCGTGCTCGAACCCTATCGCGGCTGAGGAGAGTGCCATGGCCAAGCTGAAACTCGGGCCGATCGTCGAGGATAAGCCGGTGCGCTTCACTGTCGAGATACCCGCCGCCACTCATCGCGATCTCGTCACCTACGCAGCGGCGCTCGCCAGAGAAACAGGGCAAGAAACCGAGCCGGCGAAGCTCGTCGCACCGATGCTTCAGCGCTTCATGGCGACGGATCGGGCGTTCGCGAAGGCGCGTCGCGGTGCTGCTGCTTCGCCAGCACGCGCGCCAGGCTCAGGAAGCGCCTAAGCGCGGGATTGTCGTTCTCCGGCGACCACACTGCGCTAAATGGGATGTGCTCGCCGGCGACAGGGACGAAGAGGACATTCGGGTAGTCCACTCCTGTCTCGAGGCTTGCCGTCAACGTGACGCCGAAGCCCAGGCCCACCATCGTGAGGAGCACCTCCCGACTGACATCGAAGAAGTCCACCATCGGGCTGATGCCAAGGTCGGACAGGCGCTTCACGATCCAGTCCCGGATCTCGGGCCCGAATCCGCCTTGTGAGACGATGAAGCGCTGGTTCGCGAGGTCCCCAATAGTCAGGCAGACGCGCTTGGCGATCGGGCTGTCTCGGCTCACGGCCACGAACGCCGAATCCGTCCAAAGGCGTTCGGCGTCGCACCCCGGTGGCCATGTGGACCCGGTCAGGAAGGTCACGTCCAGACGCCGGTTAAGCACGGCTGCCAGCAGTTCGCGGGGGTCCGCTTCGCGGATCTCGAGCGACACCCTCGGATGCTTCATCATCCAAGCCTCGAGCAATCGCCTCACGAACCCACCGGAAAGAGACGCGGCTACGCCCGCCTGGAGCCGACCCTCGCTTGCGTGTCCTGCCGCGCCCGCCGAAGTTATGGCGCGCTCTAGCGCGGAGAAGATCGGGCGCAGGTCACTGAGGAGTCTCTCGCCCGCGTAGGTAAGTCGAACACCACCGCGGTGCCGCTCGAAAAGCGAGACCCCGATCCGGTCCTCAAGTCTACTCACACGGCGGCTCAGGACAGATTGGCGTAGGTCTAGATGTTCAGCCGCCCGCCGGAAGCCGCCCACTTCCGCGACGGCCACAAAGGTTCTCAACTCCTTGAGGTCGAAGTCCGAGCCCACATTCAGTACAGCGCCTTCTTACTCACCGGGGCGGTCGCGTCGGACAATCGCGCGGCAGAAAACCGATGCTTCGAGCTCCTCGGCCCAGAAAGCGTTTCGACCAGCAGCATCTCGGGCGCGCCCGACGCAGCCGTGTTCGTCAGCACGGCGAACACCTCTGACACCGCGCACTCCAGCGCTCGCTTCGTATCTGCGTTCTGAACGAGGTGAGCGATGAAGAAGCTCGTAAACAGGTCGCCTGTCCCGGCGGGGCGGCACGGCAGCCGAGGGGTCGCGACCCTCCATGCGCTCGATTCTTCGACCGCAAAAGTGTCCACTCGTGCCGCGCTCGGGTCCGCTAAACCGACACCGGTCACGACGACCGTACGAGACCCGATCTCGAGGAGGGCCGCAGCCGCTTCGCTGGGCGAGATCGTTTCGGGCCGTCCGGGCAGGAGCGCCCGAACTTCAAACTCGTTGGGCGTGACGATGTCCGCGATTGGAAGAAGCCGCTCCCGAAAGAGCGCCTGCAATCCGGTCTCAACATACATGCCCACGCCCACGTCTCCCAGGACGGGATCGCAGCAATAGCGGAGCTCTGGGTTGCGGCGCTTCGCACGTTCCACGAAGTCGGCCACCGCCTCGCCGTTCGCGACAGAGCCCAGGTAGCCCGTCACAACGGCTGCGCAGGCA
>CAZDUL010000017.1:0-13155 GCA_964508635.1 uncultured Allobosea sp.
CGACCCGTTCTGGACTGGATGGAGGCGACAGGTGACTACGCGAGCTTGGTCCGCTCGGTCGTGCATCGGGGGCGGGGGCTCGGGCGCAACGTCTGCGCCGAAGGAGTGGAGAGCGACGAGCAGCGGCGATTCCTGCAGGCCGTCGGGTGCCAAGATTTGCAGTGTTCTGCGTTCTCCAAGCCAGTGCCGGCCGAGGAGATCGACCGCCTTCTCAGCCTGCCCGGGCCGTTCCGCCGCGCCGCGTGATGGCGTGGCGGAACGGCTCGGGCAGGCTGAGAAGGCGGTCGATCTCCTCGGCCGGCACGGGCTTGGAGAACGCATAACCCTGCAACTCGTGGCACCCGACGGCCTGCAGGAATCGCCGCTGCTCGTCGCTCTCCACGCCTTCGGCGCAGACGGTGAGCCCGAGCGCCCGGCCCAGATGCACGACCGAGTGGACGAGGATCGCGGATTCACCAGTCGACTCCATCGATTCGAGGAAGGAGCGGTCGATCTTGATCTTGTCGAACGAAAATCGGCGCAGATAGATCAGCGACGAGTAGCCGGTGCCGAAATCGTCGAGCGCCATGCGGATACCGTGGCTGCGCAGTTCGAAGATCGCATCTTCGGCCTTCGCCTCGTCCTCGACGATCATGCCTTCCGTCAGCTCCAGTTCGAGCGATGCAGGGTCGAAGCCCGTCGCCGCAACGGTCTGCAGCAGCTTCTCGACGAAGTTTGCCTGCTTGAACTGGGCAGCGGATATGTTCACCGCAACGCGCAGGCCATTCCAGCGCAGGCCATCAAGGCAGGCCTGGCGCAGCACCCAGTCGCCAAGCGGCACGATCAGGCCGCGCTCCTCGGCAAGCGGAATGAAATCCAGCGGCGGAATGAGGCCACGCACCGGATGACGCCAGCGCACAAGCGCCTCGACACCCACAATCCGCTGACCGTCAGCCGAGACCTGTGGCTGGTAGTGCAGTTCGAGCTGGTTGTTCGCGATCGCCTCCCGCAACTCCTCCTCGACGAGCTGCTTCATCTTCAGGCTCTGGTCGATGGAGCGTTCGAAGAAGCGATAGCGGTTGCGGCCGTCATTCTTGGCCTCGTAGAGCGCCGTGTCCGCCAGCGCGAGCAGACCGTCCAGATCCTTGTCCGCCTGCGGTGCCATGCAGATGCCGACCGAGCAACCGATCTGCACCTCGGCTCCCCCGATACGGATCGGTTTGCGCATGATGTCGCGAATGCGGCCGGCGAGCGCCCCGGCTTCCGCGGTGGTCGTGGTATCGACCTGGATGATGCCGAACTCGTCGCCGCCGAGGCGTGCCACGATGTCTGCACCGCGCACCGTATCCTGCAGGCGGCGCGCGACCTCGACAAGCACGGCGTCGCCGGCGGCATGGCCAAGCGTGTCGTTGACCTCCTTGAAGCGGTCGAGATCGACCAGGTGAATCGCGAAACCGCTCTGGGTTCGGTCGCAGCGGATGATTTCCTGCAAGGCACGGGCGCGAAAGCTCATCCGGTTGTGCAGCCCCGTGAGATGGTCGTCGCTGGCGAGACGACGTGTCTCCGCTTCCTCGCGCTCCAGCTGGCGCGACAGCCGACGCAGGCCGCGCACGATCAGCAGCAGCGCACTGGCGATGGCGAGGGAGGAGATGAGCGCGATTGCCAGCAGATGCGGCAGAAGACGAGAGCCTGGCAGCTCGGGCTTCCACGACAGGTAACCCCACCCTGTGCCCGGGGTCGCCTCGATGTTGGTGTAGGCACGACCGTCGACGGGCGGATGCAGCGTGAAGCGCAGGCCGTGAAGGCCATAGCGTTCCCCGATGTTGCGCAAGGCCGCTTCCGATACAGCCCGGATCGTGACGACGACGAATGGGCCGTCCGCGCGAAGCTCGCGATCGCGGATCGGAACGACCGAGGCGACCGCCAGGCCAAAACCGTCATGGGTAAGGGCCGACACGCCGTGAGCCTGTTCGTAGCCCGGCGACGCAACGGCCGCGGCGATATCGCGCCCTTCTGTCCGGGCCATCACGGCTTTCAGCAGCGGCCGGATAAGCTCGGCCCACTGCTGGAAGGCCAGATTGCCAGCAGATACGCCGTATTCCGCCCCGAAGACAACCGAGCCAGCCTGGTCCAGGGCATAGACACTCGAGAAACTGAAGACATGCCAACCCGTTTCCACCCGCAGGCGCAAGGTCTGGCGCAGCAGCAGGGCATCACCACTGGTGAAGTTGACGCTGCTGCCGGATGCGATCTGCGCGGTCTGGTAGGTGGCCAGATCACGTTCGGCCGCCAGCGCGGCCTGAAGACGTTCGTGTTCCTGCGACAACGACAAGGCGTTGGTGCGCTCGGTGAGCAGATAAAGTGTGCCGCCGCTTAGCGCCAGCACGCATACCACCACGGCCGCCAGAAGGATCTGGGCGCGATCAACAAAGGCGGAGGCGTAGGATTGGGAGGACACTTGCGCGCTTTCGGACATAGCCTCCCGAAAAGGTTGCACCGAAAGGACTTAAGATCAGGTTGCCCGATGAAATGTCAGGCGCGAAGCGATCAGGTCTTCTGCCGGTAGGGCGGACGCGGTATCGCCATGTGCGCCGCCCGCAACGCGGCAGACCAGCGCTCGCGCAGGTCATGGAAATAGGGTTCTCCGGCCTCGATGCGGTGGACGAGTTCGGGCTTCAACGCGCCGGCGCGCATCATCAGGATGTCGATCGGCAGGCCGACGCCGAGGTTGGAGCGCATGGTCGAGTCCATCGAGATCAACCCGACCTTCAGGGCATCGTCGAGATGGGTCTCGAAGGTCACCGCGCGATCGAGGATGGGCTTGCCATATTTGTGCTCGCCGATCTGCAGGAACGGCGCATCCTGCCCGCACTCGATGAAGTTACCGGCCGCATAAATCATGTAGAGGCGCATCGGTCCGCCGTCGATGCGGCCGCCGAACAGGAAGCTCATGTCGAACTTGACGCCGGCGCGCTCGAGCGCGGCGCCGTCCTCCGCCTGCACACGCCGGATGGCGCGCCCGACGAGCTGCGCGGCGCGGAACATCGTCGGAACCGTCTCGAGCGTCTCGATCTCGCCGGTCTCGGGGTGCGGCACGCCCTCCTGTAGCTGGCTCACCACGGTCTGCGTCATCGACAGATTTCCGGCTGCCGCGAGCGCCAGCGTCCGGTCCGGGCTGCCCGCACCGAAGACGCTCAGCTTGCGATAGGTCGAGATGTTGTCGAGGCCCGCGTTGGTTCGCGTGTCGGCGATCATTACGAGGCCCTCGCGCACGAGGATGCCGGCACAGTAGGTCATGGCGTGCTCTCCGGTGAAAGGGCGGCGGGCACTGCCGGCCCTGGCGGCGGTTGCCCTAGCAGGCAGGCGGGTTCCCCGCCAAGGTCAGCCTTCGGCGATTGCAGTCACCATGCGAGTACGTTCGCCGACGCCGCCGGTCTGCGCCAGGCGCCACGCGGCGACATCGGACGGGTCGAGCCCCACTGCGATGCGCAGATGGGCAGGGGTCGGACAAAGCCGCCGCAGGGGGTCATACCCGACCCAGCCGAGGCCATCGACATGGGCCTCCGCCCAGTACGCCTCTCCGGCGGTGTGCAGACGGCCGGCATCATCCTTCAGGCTCGCCACCGCACCGCGCACGATGCGGGCGGGAACGCCGATATCGCGCGCCACAGCCACGAACAGCACGGCGAGATCCATCGCGGGCGCCGGAGCGTCGGCCATCGCGGCCTGTTGCTGCTCCTGGGGGCGCGAGAAGCCTCCGGCCTGCTGCTGATGCTGGTGACGGATCGCCGGCGCCTCGGGGGCTGCCCGTTCGGCGACTGCAAACATCAACGCATGCATGCGCTGAAGCGAGCCCTCTACGCGCAGCGTCGCTGCACGCAACGGAGCGATCTGTTCCGGCGCGATCCGCTCCAGGCCGTTGCTCGCAGGCGCACGCAGGAAGATCCCCGGCGGCAATGGTTCGCGTGCGCCGCGCACGACGCCGGCCGTGTCGCAGGTCTCGACCACGCCGTCGATGCTGACTGCGAGCTCGTCGATCGGGCCCTCCGCCTGAAAGAGGTGCTCGCGATTGCCGAACGGGTCCTCGCCGGCCCGCAATCGCCCGTCGATCGACGGCTCGACCCGCCACGAGATGACCACCTGACCCTCGTGGTCGCGCGGCATGGTCTTCAGCGCAAGCATCAGGCTGCGGGCTGGCTTCTCGAAGCTGATGCTGAGCGTCTGCTGGACGCGAAGGCGCATGGTGAGCTGCTCCTTGTCCCGTGTTCTGTCTGAGGCGAGGGGCGGGTTGCGGCGATCAGACGAGGTACTGCTCCGAGATGGTCGCGCCCAGCCGGTTGTTCTCGCCGATGAAATCGGTGATGAATTCGTGCAGGCCGTGCTGGATGATCTCGTCCACCTTCCGGTTGGCGAGGGTTGCCATGGTCTTGCGAGCCATCCGCTGCGAGGGGCCCTGCCGGCCATACATGTCGGCGAGCGCATCGAGAAAGCGGCTGAGGTTTTCGTAGCAGCTGGCAAGCGAGCGCGGCATCTGCCGGTTGAGAATCAGCAGATCCGCGATCAGCCATGGCTTGATGGATTCGCGGTAGACCCAGTGATAGGCGGTCAACGCCGAAACCTCGCGCAGGATCGTGGTCCACTGGAAATAGTCAAGCGACCCGCCGACGCGCTCGGTCTCAGGCAGCAGCACGTGATACTTGACGTCAAGAATACGGGCGGTGTTGTCGGCCCGCTCGAGATAAACGCCGAGCCGCGAGAAGTAGTAGGCATCATTGCGCAGCATCGTGCGGTATGCCGAGCCATCGAAGATGAGAGACAGGCTCTTCACGAATTCGAGGAAACGGGCCTGATCGTCGCGGCTCAGCCGCTTGCCACTGTAGCGCTTCAGCTCGAGCCAGGCGCCATTCAGCGCATCCCACATCTCCGAGGTGAGCGCCGTTCGCACCGCGCGCGCGTTTGCGCGCGCCACCTCGATGCAGTTTGCGATCGACGAGGGGTTTTCCGGGCTGAAGCAGAGGAAGGCGTAGACGTTGTCCTGGGACGGCGTGTCGTAACGGGCGCTGAACAGCTCCCAGACGCCCGCGGTCTTGACCGCGCTCTCCCATTCGGTCCCGGCCCCCCCATAGGATGAGGGCAGATTCGACAACCGCGTCGTGGCCTCGAGGATCCGGGCGAGATACTCGGCGCGCTCCACATAGCGGGAGACCCAGTAGAGGCTGTCTGCGGTGCGCGACAGCATCGGGCGCGTTTCAAGAGGGCCGCGAACGGCCGAGATCGTGTCAGACATCGAGCACCCAGGTGTCCTTGGTTCCTCCGCCCTGGCTGGAGTTCACCACCAGCGAGCCCTCCTTTAGCGCCACGCGCGTCAATCCGCCCGGCACGCAGCGGATGCCGTCCGAGCCGGTCAGCACGAAGGGGCGCAGGTCCACATGGCGCGGCGCGATGCCGGAGGCGACGAAGGTCGGACAGGTGGAGAGCGCCAGCGTCGGCTGCGCGATGAAGCCGTCGGGCTGCGCCTTCAGCTTCTTCCTGAAACTATCGATCTGCGCCCTTGTGGCGTGCGGGCCGACAAGCATGCCGTAACCGCCGGACCCGTTGACCTCCTTGACCACCAGCTTGTCGAGGTTGTCGAGGGTATAGGCGAGGGCGTCCGCCTCGCGGCAGCGGAAGGTCGGGACGTTTTTCAGGATCGGATCTTCGCCGGTGTAGAACTTCACGATCTCCGGCATGAAGCTGTAGACGGCCTTGTCGTCCGCCACGCCGGTGCCGACCGCGTTGGTCAGCGTCACGTTGCCGGCCTTGTAGGCGCTGATCAGCCCCGGCACGCCGAGAACGCTGTCGGCACGGAAGGCGAGAGGGTCGATGAAGTCGTCATCGATGCGCCGGTAGATCACGTCCACCCGCTTCGGCCCCTGGGTGGTGCGCATGAACACAACCTCATCCTTCACGAACAGGTCTGATCCTTCGACCAGCTCGATGCCGAGCTTGTCGGCCAGAAACGAGTGTTCATAAAAGGCCGAGTTGTACTGCCCGGGCGTCAGCAGCACGATGGTCGGGTAATTCGAGGCGTTTCGCGGCGCAAGCGAGCGCAGCGTGGCCAAGAGGGCGTCGGGATAATTCTCGACCGGGGCGACGCGGTGCGTGGCGAAGAGCTCGGGAAACAGCTTCAGCATCACCTCGCGGTTCTCCAGCATGTAGGAGACGCCGGACGGCGTGCGGGCGTTGTCTTCCAGAACGTAGAACGTGTCGGCATCAACACGCACGATGTCGATGCCGGCGATGTGCACGTAGAGATCGTGCGGGACGGCCTGTCCGATCATCTGCAGGCAGTAGCCGGCATTGCGGTGGATGAGGTCGGCGGGGAGGATGCCGGCCATCAGGCACTCCTGCGGACCGTAGACGTCCTTGAGGAACAGGTTGAGCGCTGTAACGCGCTGGCGCAGGCCCTTGTCCAGGATCGCCCATTCGCTCGCGGTGATGACCCTGGGGATGATGTCGAAAGGGATCAGTCGCTCGGTCGACTCTGCGTCGCCATAGACCGCGAAGGTGATCCCGATGCGGCGGAAGAACACGTCCGCCTGGCTTCGCCGCGTGGCGAATTCCTCAGCCGGGGTCTCTTTGAGCCAGCTCTCAAGCTTGGCATAGGCCTCACGGGTCACCCCGTCGAACCCCTTCATTTCGTCAAACGCGCCCATTCGGCGTGCGGCCCCCCTTCGATCGGTCTTGTTGTGGGCGGCGCCTCGGTCATCCGGTTCGCCACCGGGAGAAAGTGGCAGGCAAATTCCAAGCCAGCAAGGGCAGCGCAGCTGTGGGCAGGTGCCAGCCCTCAGCCCTTCAGGCGCTGGCTCACGCCATACAGCGCAATCGCCGTCGCGTTCGACACGTTGAGGCTCTTGATCGCGCCGGGCATGTCGAGGCGCACCAGCGCATCGCACAGCCCTTGCGTGCGCTGGCGCAGGCCCTTGCCCTCAGCACCGAGAACCAGCGCCAGGGGACGTCGCAGGGCGACCGCCTCGAATGTCCCCGGTCCCTGTGAATCGAAACCGATCCGCTGGAAGCCTTCGCGGCCAAGCTCTTCGAGCGCGTCACCCAGATTACGCACGGCGATGATCGGAACATGCTCCAGTGCACCGGACGCCGCCTTCGCCAGAACGCCCGTGGCTTCGGGCGAATGGCGCGTCGTGACGATCACCGCGTCGACGGCGAAGGCTGCCGCCGAGCGCAGGATGGCCCCGACATTGTGCGGGTCGGTGACCTGGTCCAGCACGAGGACCAGCGCGTCCGCACCGAGCGTCGACAGCCTGGGCGAGGGCAGGGGGTCGGCCTCGAGATACAATCCTTGATGCACGGCGTCCGGCGTCAGCAGGCGGTCGATCGCACCGGGTTTGACGATCTCGACCGGGCAGGCCGGCTCACCGATCTCCTCGGTGACGCGGCGCAGCGCGTTCTCGGTCGCCATCAGGCGGCGCAGCTTGCGCTTCGGGTTGCGCAGCGCCTCGGACACCGGATGCCAGCCATAAAGCACGGTGATGTCGAGAGGCAGGGGGGCGCGCTGTTCCGGTCGGCGCGGCGCCGAGCGGGGGACGGGCTGCCGTTCCTGCCTCTTGCCGCCGTGAAACGAAGGACGGCCGGTGCGCACACGGGGAGGGGCCGGGCGGCGGCCTCGCCGGTCATCGCCGCCGCGCTCGCCGGAATTGCCGTCGGCCATCGTGGGCTCCGCTGCTTGATCGGTCTTCCCTGCTTATGCCCGAGCCGTGCGGCGGGCGCCACCTGACGGGCGGCGTCGATCGGCCGATGGCGCAAGGGAAATGGTGGGGGAAGTAGGACTCGAACCTACGAAGGCTTAGCCAGCGGATTTACAGTCCGCCCCCTTTGCCGCTCGGGACATTCCCCCACGAAGCACGGAGGCGCAACGGCCGCCGTTTGCGCGCCGCGGCGAGCCAAAGACAGGCTAACCGGAGCGAGGCGCGTTCTTAAGGGCCGACCCCTTGCGCTGTCAACACACGATGGGGCCTCCGTGAATTGGCCCTGACATGCGACGAGGGCCGGCTGCCATCAGCGCGCCGCGTCATTGCCGAACAGGTGCCCGGCCCGCTGAACCACATGCGATGGCGAGCCTACGATCAGCGGATCCGGGCCAACGACGACACGCTCGTCCTTGTTGGGGTAGTCCAGCGTGGACAGGAAATGCTGCAGGCTGTTGAGCCGGGCACGCTTCTTGTCGTCCGACTTGACGATCACCCAGGGCGCGTCGGCGGTGTCGGTGTAGAAAAACATGGCCTCCTTGGCCTCGGTGTAGTCGTCCCACTTGTCGAGCGAGGCGAGGTCGATCGGCGACAGCTTCCATTGTTTCAACGGATCGACCTCGCGCGCCTTGAAACGGCGCAGCTGCTCCTCTCGCGTCACCGAGAACCAGAACTTGTAGAGACGGATGCCGGAACGCCGGAACATCTGCTCCAGCAGAGGGGCCTGGCGCATGAATTCCAGATACTCTGCAGGCTTGCAGAAGCCCATCACCCGCTCGACACCGGCGCGATTATACCAAGACCGGTCGAACAGCACGATCTCGCCCGCGCTGGGCAGATGCTCGATATAGCGCTGGAAATACCATTGCGAGCGCTCCCGCTCCGATGGCTTCTCAAGCGCCACGACGCGGGCCCCGCGCGGGTTGAGATGCTCCATGAAGCGCTTGATCGTGCCGCCCTTTCCGGCCGCATCGCGCCCCTCGAACAGGATCACGATGCGTTCGCCCGTCGCCTTGACCCAGTTCTGCGCCTTCAGCAACTCCACCTGGAGCGTCTCCATCTGCTTCAGATAAGCGCGCTCGCTCAACCGATCCTCATATGGGTAAGCGCCGGTCTCGAACGCATGCCGGATCATCGCCGGGTCCGGGTGAAGCCGCCCGGCGCTCCTCCTGGAGACTGGCTTGCCAGTTCGCTGAGGTGTCGGATCAGAAGATGCCGACCCGACCTTCCGGTTTGCGCTTTCGGGCGCTGGCTGCGTCGGCGACGTGGCTTCCGGCCCCTCCGGAGCGACCGTTGCCGGATCGGCTGGTATTGGGCGGTCCTGTTCGGTCATGCGTCAACCTCTGGCCTTGGTGGGGCGTAAGCCGGCTGACCATGATGCTCTTATTCCCGAACACGCCTTGATACGGCGCAAGGCCGAGCGTCCCCGGAGCATCGCCCCTCATCATCTTGGCGACACGGCCATAGCCCCCTGCGCATTCGACTGCCTTGGCGGGCCGACATGCTTGTGCGAGCGCGGTGGAGGCGCTATTTCAGCGTCGGCGTTTCGGAACGCGGACGCGGGTGTAGCTCAATGGTAGAGCAGCAGCCTTCCAAGCTGAATACGAGGGTTCGATTCCCTTCACCCGCTCCACCCGATATCCACAGGTCACAACGCCTATCGGACAGCCCCTGACGACTCCGGTGTTCAGACCGGAGCAGAACGGCAACGTGGGCTTAGAGTTGTATTTGACGTCGGCTATTTGGCGTCGGCCTCCTGATAGCGGCCCGAGCCTCAGTGGAAACTTGCCTGGAACGTCGTCGCGGTCAGCGAGACATGCGCGTCCAATGGCGGGTGCAGTTCGAATGCCTTCGGCTCGCGTGAGAAGTTCCAGAGCCGGAACAGGCACCATTCCGCGCGCCGCTCTTCGGCCACGGCCAGTTCGTTGCGGGTGATGCGGAAGGGCGTGCGCTCCCAGCCATTCGTTGTTTTCACCTCGATCAGCCGCGCCCGGCCATCGGGCGTGAAGCTGGCGATGTCGTAGCCCGCCCCGTCGCCATCCTCCTCCGACACCCAGCGGACCTTGCGCGCCAGGTCATCGCGGCCCGCCGCCCGCAGCGCCGACCGCTCATGCGCCAGAACGCGCTCCTCACCCGCGCGGCCAAGGGCACGGTTGCGTTCGTCCCGGCCTGCAACATCGAACTTGGCCGCGATGTGCAGCATCTGCTCCAGCTCCTGCGGTGGCGGCTGGTTCGACAGGGTCGGCGGCGGCCCGATCCAGAGCGGAGCGGCTTCGCGCAGGCCATTGAACGGAAACGGAACGAGCGGCCGGTCGAGCCAGGCCGGATTGCGTGCGAGCCAACGCAGCACAGCGTCAACCAGCGTCATCTGGAAATTGAACGCCGGCTTGTAGCCGGAGATCCAGTCCTCGCCGAGCCCCTTCAGCACCGCGCTGATGTTCTGGTGCTTGAACTCGACCGATGCCTCGGACCGATGGTTCAGGTGCGGCAGGAGCGCCCTGCGGTGCTCGGCCTTGCTGTACGATCTCCCGGCAACGTCGTCGGCCAGCATCGCGAAATGATCCGCGACGATCACGTCGTTCTCTTCATCCGTCCATGGCCCATTCGACATGAAGCCAGGCTAGGGGAGACAAGTGCGTTTGTCATCGCGGCAGGCGAGAGCCGCTGCTGCCAGCCCGCGCACAGCAGCGAAAGGGCTAACGATCAGCAGACGAAGATGCGCCCTGTTGCGCGGCTGATCGCAAGTCCAACAATTCCTGGGCTGTGTCGATGGCGGAAGGGGTGGGATTCGAACCCACGGTGGGGTTGCCCCCACGGCGTTTTTCAAGACCGCTGCCTTAAACCACTCGGCCACCCTTCCATCGGCAGCTGCAATGCCCGATGCGGGCTGCGCCTGCAAGCGCTGCGGCATTTGGAAGCACAACCGGCACCCATGGAGACACGTAGGACCGGACGCGTGGCGCGGCAGGGGTCGCAACACGGTTGGCGGGTGGCTCCGGAACTGCCGGCCGAGTCCGCGCGGCGGAAGGGCTCGGCAGGACGCGCCTCGACGCCGGTGCGGCGTTGCGTGGACCATGGGCGTGGACTGTTGGCCATGCTGACAACGCCGGCGCTCATGCCGCTCAACGGAGGGATTGTCGACATGAAGAGCAAGCTGTTCCCGTTCGTGTCGTGCCTCGGCCTTTGCGCGCTTCTCGCCGAGCCGGGGCAGGCACGCGAACTCGACGCCGACGACATCCGTGAGCTTGTGACGGGCAGGCGGATCTATCTGGCGACGCCACTGGGCGGCGAGTTCCCGCTCTACTACCGCCGGGATGGTCGGGTGGACGGGTCGGGGGAAGCACTCGGCCTCGGCCGCTTCATCCGCCCGACCGATACGGGCCGCTGGTGGATCAGCGGCAATCGGCTGTGCCAGCAATGGCAGACCTGGTACGATGGTCGACGCATGTGCTTCCGGTTGACCGACCTGGGCAACAACCGCGTGCGCTGGTTGCAGGACAATGGCGACAGCGGCGTGGCGCGCATCGGCAACTGAGGAGCGGGGCGCGCCGGCGACACGTCCGCCACAGTTTCGCCCGCTTGCTCGGACTACACACCTGCGTGATCTGGTTTGTTCCGGGACAGAGGTCCTGCGTTGCGCCTGAGCCGACGGTGGATTAACGCTCCCTTCAGAACAACACAGCAAATGTGCGCATGGTGTCGGGTTTCCGGCGCGCGTGGCCGTTTTGAGCGTGAGGAAGGGGCCGGGATGGCGTCCATCGCGTCTGGTTCGGCGGGGTCGGTTTCCGCATTGTTGTCCGCTTGCGCCCCACGCGCTTCCGTTGCTCTGAGGATCGGCATCCTGTGCGGCGTCGGTCTGATGGTTGCAAATTGCGCCCAGCAGCCGCAGTCGCGTCGCCTGTCGGCGCAGGAAAGCCGCGAGGTCGGGGCCTTTTCGCAGCGCAAGTTCGGTCCGGCGAGCCCGCGCGTCGTGGCGGATGGCGAGGCCGTGCCCAAGGGCGGCGGGCGCGATCATGTCGGGCGCAGTTACACCATCGCCGGCAAGCGCTACACGCCATTCGAGAAGCCGATCGGCTACACCATCACCGGCGCGGCCTCATGGTATGGGCCCGCCTTCCACGGGCGCAAGACCGCGAACGGCGAGGTGTATGATCGTTTCGGCATTTCCGCAGCGCATCCGACGATGCCATTGCCGAGCTACGCCCGGGTCACCAATCTCGGCAATCGGCGCTCGATCATCGTCCGCGTCAATGATCGCGGCCCCTATCATGGCGGCCGCGTGATCGACCTGTCGCAGAGGACCGCGGAACTGCTGGATTTCCGTCATCTCGGAACGGCGCGCGTCCGGGTGGAGTATCTGGGGCGGGCGTCGCTTGCCGGCAGCGACGACCGCCGTTTGGTCGCATCGCTCACAACCGATGGCACGCCCGCGACCCTGCCGGGCATCAGCCAGCCCGCGACAATAATCGCCAACGCACCGCCGCTCACGACGCCGAGGCCATTGCCGGCCAATGGTGTCGTGACCGAGGAGCCTGTTACAGCGCCCGGGCGCGATGCTCAGCCTGCGGCCCCGGCGCTGGTCGCGGCGGCGCCGGCTCGCGCGCCCGTCGCCCAACTCGCCTCGGATCTGCCCGCGCAAGTTCGCGTTGTGCGCGACGCGCCGCAGCCGCCGGGCCGGCCATTCGATCTCCTGACGATCGCCGGCGCAGCGACACCGATCGCCTATGCCGGCACGGCGCCGCAGCGCATGGCGGCAACCCGCACGACGGTCAGCCAGGACAGGCCGATGCTGGCGGGGCTCTATTTCGCGCGGGCCGACATGCCGCAGGTTTTCAGTCGGCACCACCCGCTGGCGAAAGACCTGACGGCGCAGCGTTTCGAGCCTCTGACGCGCCGATGAGGCGAGTCGACCGGCGTTTCCCGCGCCGTGTTGATTTCGCCTGCGGCGCGGGTCAGATAGCACAATGGTCGCCACGAACTCGAACAGGGTGCCTAAGCGCGGACGCCTTTCGGCGTTCCTTGTCGCGTGGGCGCGGTTCGCGGCGGCCGCTGGCGCAGCGCTTCTGGCGGGCTTGCCTGCCTTTCCCGCTCGCGCCCAGCTGTTCCAGACAGCGGCGCCACAGGCCGTGCTCTACGATGTCGACAGCGCCAGCTATCTGTATGCGAAGGGCGCGGACGAGCTGATCGCTCCGGCAAGCCTCGTGAAGCTGATGACAGCGGCTGTCGTATTAGAGGAAATCCGGCAGGGCAGGCTGAAGCTCGATGACGCCATGCTCGTGTCCGAGAAGGCATGGTGGCGTGGAGGCGCGTTCCCGGGCGGCTCGACCAGGTTCGCGCGGACCAAGAGCCGCACCAAGGTGTCCGCCCTTCTGCACGGCGTGTCCGGCGTTGCGGGCCACGATGCGGACCGAGCCCTTGCGGCACGTGTCGG
>CAZDUL010000018.1:0-5803 GCA_964508635.1 uncultured Allobosea sp.
AGCCGGACCAACCCCACCACGACGGACCCCTCGCGGAACGGGTGGATGAAGGCAACGACGCTCGGCCGGGCCAAGCCCGCCACCGGGGCGACCGGCAGTGCCACGCGCAGCGTCTTCACCGGTCGCGTGCGACGCACCGGCTGGCGGTAGGCTCTGGCAGATTGTGCGGCGCGCGAAAGACTGTTCCCGCCCGTCGCGGGCACGCGCAGGCCGGCGGGCCGTTCGCCGCCGGCCGCTGGTGAATAGCCTTGCGATACGCTCATGCCGTGCAGCTAGTGACAGGACCGGGCAATTCTGTGACTAGACGATAGGTCTTGGCGTCGCGGACGTCCATCGCCGCGATCCGGGGGTCCGCGCACCGGTATTCCGCGGTCCTTTCAACTGTGCGCGAAGATGTCCTCATCCGGCCAGCCAGTCAGATCGAGCTCGGCCCGGAAGGGCAGGAAGTCGAAGCAGGCCTTGGCCAGATGCAGGCGGCCCTCGCGGGCGAGCAGCATGTCGAGCTTCGCCTTCAGCTCGTGCAAATGGAGCACGTCCGAGGCTGCATACGCGAGCTGCTCCTTGCTGAGCTCGTCTGCGCCCCAGTCGGAGGATTGCTGCTGCTTCGACAGGTCCACGCCGAGAAGCTCGCGGACGATGTCCTTCAGCCCGTGGCGATCGGTGTAGGTGCGCACGAGCCGCGAAGCGATCTTCGTGCAATAGACCGGCGCCGTCACCACGCCGAAGGCGTTCTTGAGCGCCGCGATGTCGAACCGCGCGAAGTGGAAGATCTTGAGCGTCGCCGGGTCTGCGAGGATGCGCGACAGGACCGGCGGCGGGGAGGCGCCGCGCGGGATCTGCACCACGTCTGCCTCGCCGTCGCCGCGCGACAGCTGCACCACGCAAAGGCGGTCACGGTGAGGGTTGAGGCCGAGGGTTTCGGTGTCGATGGCCAGCGAGGGCCCTGCGGCGAAATCGGCGGGCAGGTCGCCGCGATGAAGGCGGATGGTCATATGTGAAAGGGCCCGATGCGTGTTCGCCTTCATAGGCGAAACCGGACCTCGCCGCAAAACGGCATGTTGCGCTGCTGCCGGAGGCTGGTCGAGACGCGGATGATCGGCTAGGTCATGCGGCCGTGATCGACAGGCCGGGCCTTTGCGCGGGTGACCGGCCAGGCCGATCTCTCACTGTCAGGGTTTGCCCGATGCAGCCACAGCGCCATGTCACCGCCGAGGCCTGGAAGACGCTCCACGCCGCAGCCGCATCGGCCCGGGCATTGCGCATCGGCGATCTGCTAGCGAACGAACCGGACCGTTTCGCCCGCTTCTCGCTTTCGCTGGACGGCCTGCTTCTCGATGTCTCCAAGACCGCGTTGACGGACAGCGCCTGGGCGGCGCTTCTCGGGCTTGCACGTGCTGCGGGCGTCGAGGCCCGCCGCGATGCGATGTTCGCGGGCGAGGCGATCAACCTCACGGAGAAGCGCGCCGTCCTGCACACGGCGCTGCGCAACCGCTCCGGCCGCGCCGTCCGGGTCGACGGCCGCGATGTCATGCCGGATGTGCTCGGCACCCTGGCGCGCCTCTCGGTGTTCGCGCGTGCGGTTCGCGATGGGCGGATCGCCGCGGCCGATGGCCGACCCTTCACCGATGTGGTCAACATCGGCATCGGCGGCTCGGATCTCGGCCCGGCGATGGCGACGCAGGCTCTGCGGCCCTTCCACGACGGCCCGCGATTGCATTTCGTCTCGAATATCGACGGCTCCCATCTGGCCGACACGCTGGCGGACCTCGATGCCGCGCGCACGCTCTTCATCGTCGCCTCGAAGACCTTCACCACCATCGAGACGATGACGAACGCCCGCTCCGTGCGGGCCTGGCTGGCGGCGAGGCTTGGCGAGGCGGCCGTGGGCGATCATTTCTGCGCCGTCTCGACTGCGCTCGACAAGGTTGCCGCATTCGGCATCCATGCTGATCGTGTCTTCGGTTTCTGGGACTGGGTCGGCGGACGCTATTCGGTGTGGTCGGCGGTTGGCTTGCCGCTGATGATTGCCATCGGTCCGGAGCGGTTCGACGCCTTTCTCGCCGGCGCCCACGCGATGGATGAGCATTTCCGGACGACTCCGCTGGAGCGGAACCTCCCCGTCTGGCTGGGACTTGTCGGCATCTGGCATCGCAACGGGCTTGGCTACGGCAGCCGCGCGATATTGCCCTACGACCAGCGGCTTGCCCGCCTGCCGGCCTATCTGCAGCAGCTCGACATGGAGTCGAACGGCAAGAGCGTCACGCTCGACGGCGCAACGCCGCCCGAGGCGACCGGCCCGATCGTCTGGGGTGAGCCCGGCAGCAATGGCCAGCATGCCTTCATGCAGCTCATCCATCAGGGCATGGATGTCGTGCCGGTCGAGGTGCTGGTCGCGGCGCGTGGCCACGAGCCGGAGCTGGCGCATCACCATACGATCCTGCTCGCCAACGCGCTGGCGCAAACCCAGGCGCTGATGCGTGGCCGG
This sequence comes from uncultured Allobosea sp., assembly GCA_964508635.1. Taxonomy (GTDB): domain Bacteria; phylum Pseudomonadota; class Alphaproteobacteria; order Rhizobiales; family Beijerinckiaceae; genus Allobosea. The sequence continues at coordinate 2,486 of CAZDUL010000018.1, forward strand.
TCGCTCGACGAGGCGCGCGCCATCCTGCGCGGGAGGGGTTTGCCGGTCGCGGAGACCGAACGGCTGGCGCCTCACATGGTGTTCCCGGGCAATCGCCCGTCGGTGACGATCCTCTACCCGCAGCTCGACCCGCGCATGCTCGGCATGGTGCTGGCGCTCTACGAACACCGCGTTTTCGTCGAGGCTGCGATCTGGGGCATCAACGCTTTCGACCAGTGGGGCGTCGAGCTCGGCAAGGAACTCGCAACCAAGCTTCAGCCCGTGCTCGAAGGCAAGGCTGACTCATCCGGAGAAGATGGCTCGACCAGAGGGCTGATCGGCTGGATGACACAGATCACCGGCTGACGCTGTTCACAGCTGAGCCGAGGATGGGTCGTGTTGCGCCGGCGCCTTCAGGGTGCGCGTCACGATCCAGGACACGGGAAGCGCGAGGACGAACCCGGCGGCGGCCGCCAGCGGGATCATCGTCTTGCCCAGATCGAAAAGCGCCGGGATCGCCACCACGACCGTGACAAGTACGCCGGACAGCACGGTTCCGGCCAACAGGTGGATCAGGGCGAACAGCATGTCGACCTCCTTTCGGGATCAGTGTGAAGCCTGTTCACGATCGTCCTGTAGTGTCCTTGCGCTGGCGCAAGGGCCGTGAGACGGCCTCGGTGATCGCTGAGAGGCTCACGGAGCGCCCACGCTGTTGCAGCCGGCCGAAATCCGCCCGTGATGGGCCGTCCGCAGCCGATGATTGACAGGACGAAGGCCCGTCCGCATACTGTCACCAAGCGCCGCTGGAGCCTCTCCGGCGGCAATCTGTTTGGAGTGCCGCGTGACAGGTCGTTCGGCCATGCCGCGGTGGTATCGCAAGGTTCGAGGGCTTCCCGTCATGGTGGTCGGCGCGTGGGCGAGGGCGCGAGAGCGACGATGAGCGGCGTCGGCCGGGTGTGGCGCGCGGGTCCCGCCGTGCGACTCCCATGGGCCGTGACGCCGCGCCGCGCTGTTGTGTCTGGCCCATCCGATGGTTGTGTCAGGGCATCAGCGCAGCACCGACCCTCCCCATCGTCTCTCTGATGCTCGCCACAGGACGCGCGACACCATGATCACTCCCGTTCTTCCCACCTATGCCCGGGCCGATGTGGCCTTCGAGCGCGGCGAAGGCCCCTGGCTCATCACCTCGGGCGGCGAGCGCTATCTCGATTTCGGCTCCGGCATCGCCGTGAATTCGCTGGGCTACGCGCATCCTCACCTTGTGCGCACGCTTCAGGACCAGGCGGCGCGGCTCTGGCACACATCGAACCTGTTCCAGATCCCCGAGGGTCAGCGTCTGGCGGAGCGTCTGGTGGCGCACACCTTCGCCGACACCGTGTTCTTCTGCAATTCGGGCGCCGAGGCCAACGAAGCTGCCATCAAGATGGCGCGGAAATATCATGCCGCTCATGGCCATCCCGAACGCTTCCGCATCATCACCTTCGAGGGCGCCTTTCACGGCCGCACGCTGGCAACCATCGCCGCCGGTGGCCAGAAAAAGTATCTCGAGGGCTTCGGCCCCAAGGTCGACGGCTTCGACCAGGTGCCGTTCGGCGATCACGAGGCGCTGCAGGCGGCGATCACGCCGGAGACGGCCGCCATCATGATCGAGCCGATCCAGGGAGAGGGCGGGATCCGGCCCGTTCCGCCGCAGTGCCTGCGCGGGCTGCGCGCGCTCTGCGACGAGAAGGATCTGCTGCTGATCTACGACGAGGTGCAGACCGGCGTCGGACGCACCGGGAAACTGTTTGCCTACGAGTGGAGCGGCGCGGCGCCGGACATCATGTCCGTGGCCAAGGGAATCGGCGGCGGCTTTCCCATGGGCGCCTGCCTTGCGACCGAACGCGCCGCTGTCGGGATGACTGCCGGCACCCACGGAACCACCTTCGGCGGCAATCCGCTGGCCATGGCCGTGGGCAACGCGGTGCTCGATGTGGTGCTCGCTGACGGCTTCCTCGACCATGTCAACCGGATGGCGCTGCTGCTGCGCCAGCGGCTGGCGGGGCTGGCCGATCGCCACCCCCGTATCATCGAGGAGGTGCGCGGCCAGGGCCTCCTGCTGGGGCTGAAGGTGCGCGTGCCGAATACGGACCTCGTCGCCGCCGCCCGCGATGCGAAGCTCATCACCATTGGTGCGGGCAACAACGTGGTGCGTCTGCTGCCGCCACTGATCATCACCGACGCCGAGATTTCGGAGGCTGTGGAGCGGCTGGATCAGGCGGCGAGCGCGCTGGAGGCCAAGCTTGATGGCGAGGCCGCCCGCCCGGCCGCCGAATGAGCGGTGCCATGCCATGATCCCTGTTCCCGATACGGAAGGCCGCGCGATGGCCCGTCACTTTCTCGATCTGAGCGATTTCTCGCAGGCCGAATTGAGGGCCATGCTGGATGCCGGGCGCGCCATGAAGGCGCGCCGACGCTCTCCCGATGCGGCACGGGATCAGCCCCTTGCCGGCAAGACCGTGGCGATGATCTTCGATCAGCCCTCGCTGCGCACGCGCGCCTCGTTCGAGGTCGGCATCCGCGAGCTCGGCGGCGCACCGATGATGGTCACCGGCCGCGAGATCGAGCTGGGCGAGCGCGAGTCGATCGCCGACACCGCGCGCGTCTTCTCCCGCTATGTCGATGCGATCATGATCAGAATCCTGGATCACGCCATGCTGAAGGAGCTGGCCAGCCATGCCACGGTTCCGGTCATCAACGGGTTGACCAAGTTTTCGCATCCCTGCCAGGTCATGGCGGACATCATGACCTTCGAGGAGCATCGCGGCCCGCTGGCGCGCCGCCGTGTCGCCTGGACCGGCGATACCAACAACGTGCTTCGCTCCTGGATCCATGCCGCCGGGCGCTTCGATTTCGACCTTGCGATCGCCACGCCGGAGGAACTGAAGCCGGCACCAGAGATCCTTCGCTGGGCCAAGGAGAATGGCGCGCGGATCAGCCTCACCCATCGCCCCGAGGAAGCGGTGGAGGGCGCCGATTGCGTCATCACCGATTGCTGGGTGTCGATGGGCGACAAGGAAGGCAACCGCCACAATCTGCTGCGGCCCTTCCAGGTCAACGAGGCGTTGATGGCGCGTGCGGCGCCCGACGCGGTCTTCATGCACTGCCTGCCTGCGACGCGCGGCGAGGAGGTGACCGACGCGGTCATGGATGGGCCCCAATCGGTCGTCTACGACGAGGCCGAGAACCGACTGCATGCACAGAAAGGCATTCTTGCCTGGTGCTTCGGACACGTCGGCTGAGACGGGCGCGCCGATGTCGATGAACCGTCTCGCGCCGGACGACTCCGTGCTGCCCTTC
>CAZDUL010000019.1:0-7650 GCA_964508635.1 uncultured Allobosea sp.
TTCCGCATCGAGGCGGCGCACCCGCCCTATATCGGCGGCCTCGTGCGCGACAACTGGGAGGCGGACTGGACCGCCTGCGACATGACGGGCGACCCGGCCTATGCCGCGCCGCGCCCGCCGACCCGCATCACGTTCTACGAACGCCTCGAATACTGGCTCGTCGGCTACACCTTTCCGACCTTCTGGCGTCCCGCCACCACCACCTTCCGGGTCGGAGATCGGGTCGAGCACGGCCTCCACCTTGTCCAGCTCTGGAAGCTCGGCAAGGACAAGTCCTATGAGGTGCTGGTGGTCTATCCGCAGGATGGCTACTGGCGCGCCCGGCCGATGCCGCCGCAGCATCTCGGCTTCTCGGCCTATGGCTCATCCTTCCTGTTCGGCCCGGTGGAGCAGGAGGGGCGCCCGGTGGTCAACATCACCGAGATCGCGTTCGACCCGAGGACGCTCGAGTTCCAGCTCAAGTTCAAGGATGGCAACTCCGGCTCGCTGAAGCTGGAGAGCGTCGACGAGAATCGCATGGTGCTCGATGCCGTTCTCGACAGGCCGGTGACCGGCGGCAAGGCCTTCGCAGCCCTGCGCTCGATGTATGTGACGGAGTTCAACAACGACGTCGCGCGCATCGCGCTGCGCGAGCCCGGCAAGAAGCGCTGGCGCGAGGAGCACATCCTCGACTTCCAGAAGGCCGAGGCCACGGATGTCTGGATGGGCCGGCTGACCCATTCCCAGCACAACACCTCGTCGCCGGATCACGTCTTCAAGGCGTTCACGAGGGATCCGAAACGGCCGGCCCCTGCGTCCGCCAGGCCGTGACCATTACGGCCTGCCCGCCATCTCGGGTGAGCCCGTGACGGCCCTTCCGCATCCGGTTCTGCTGGCCGATATCGGCGGCACCCATGCGCGCTTCGCCGTCGTGAGGGAGCCAGGCGGCGTGGTTGAGCGATTGCCGGCCTTGACGACCCGCGATCCGGCGCTTCCGCACGCTCCGTCCGCGCTCGCCCGCGCTCTTGCGTCGGCGACTGTCAGGCCGCGCAGTCTCGTGCTGGCGGTGGCCGGACCGGTAACGGGCATGACGGCCGAACTGACCAATGCCGCCTGGCGCTTCGACGGACCGGCGCTCGTCGACGCGCTGCAGGTCGAGACCGGTCTGTTGCTGAACGATTTCGAGGCGGTCGCCATGGCGGCGTCGTATCTTGGCACCTCCGACTGGGTCGCTATCGGCGAGCCGGTCAACACGGCGGCGACGGGTCCGATCCTGGTCTTGGGGCCGGGAACGGGGTTCGGGGCCGCCACGGTCGTGCGGTTGGGCGATCACCTCGCTGTGCTGCCCGGCGAGGCGGGACATATGGAGATCGGCCCGGCCTCGGAGTCCGAACTTGCGCTCTGGCCGCATCTGGAGCGCGTCGATGGCCGCGTGACGGTCGAGACCTTGCTGTCCGGCGCCGGGCTCGGCCGCCTGGAGGCGGCTCTGTCCGCGCGTGCCGGCGTTGCAGGTGCGTGCCGCGGTGGCGCAGCCGTGGCGGCGTCGGCACGGGCCGGTGAACCGGTCGCGCAGCAGGCTGTCGCGCTGTTCGTCCGGCTGCTCGGCCGGGTCGCGGGCGATCTGGCGCTGATGGTCAAGGCCACCGGCGGCGTCTTCGTCGCCGGCGGGGTGATGCCGAGGCTGCTGCCCCTGATCGACAGGGCCGCCCTGCGCGCCGCCTTCGATCACAAGGCACCGATGACGGCTCTCATGCGGGCGATCCCCTTCGGACTGATCACGGCGCCCGATCCGGCGTTCGCAGGCCTTGCGGCCGCGGCGGCCGATCCCGGCCGCTGGGGCCTTCGCGAACGGTTGTGGCGCTGAGCCGCCGCTGCACGGTTACCCCGTCGAGAGAACCATGCAGTCGAGCATGGCGATGGCCCCCGCTTCGTTGTGCCCCCGCCGCTCGACCGTGATGGGGCCGCCATCCGTGGGGATCGTCACCAGATGCCAGCTTGCCCTGTCCCCATGGCCGCCGGATCCGTATGAGGCCGAGGCCACGCCGACGACGGGCGTGCGGGACGCCGCCGGCCCTGCGATCCAGGCCAGCGACGTCCGGTGATTGTGGCCATGCAGCACCAGATCGGCCCCGGCGCGGGCGATCATCGCTTCGAAGGCGTCGGCGTCCTTGAGGTTGCGGCCGGCCTTCGAGCCGCCGACATGGGGGGCGTGATGCACGAGGACGACGCGCCGGTGGCCCGCCTTCGCCGCCGCGACCAGCAAGGCCTCGGCCTTGTCGAGCTGGGCCGCGCCGATCCGCCCCCAGGCCATGAACAATCCCGTCGGCACCGCCGAGTTCAGCCCGATCAGGGCCACACCCTGGCGCACTTTCATCCACGGATAACCGACAGCGCCGTTGTCGCCGCGGGTCCACGGCGCGAACTGGTGATCCATGACCGGCAGGCTCGAAGGCGCGTAGGCGTCGTGGTTGCCGGGAACGAAGCTGATCGTCTCGGGCTGCCCCAGCTCGCGAAGCATTTGGGCGGCCGGTGCGAACTCGCCGGGCAATCCCAGATGGGTGACGTCGCCGGTGCAGGCGATATGATCCGGAGCTGCGGCCTTGATGTCGGCCAGGATGCGCCGGAGCAGCGCCATGTCATGGACGCGGCGGCGCGAGCGCAGCCAGTTGGCGTAGCCGCTCAGCCGTTTGCCCATCAGGTCGCGAAGCGACACCGGCGGTAAAGGATTGAGATGCGGGTCCGAAAAGTGAGCCAGCCGGAAAGGTGCAGACACGGAACAACCCGCCCATCGACAGCGAAAGCGCCATCAAGATCATGTCGAGGGCTATGCGCAGGAGGCGCGACGGTCAAGCGTGGCGGACACCAGAGATGAACGCGGCGGTCTGGTCACGCCCGTTCAGCGCGCCAGATCGGGCATGATGGTGGAGACCACGGTCGGGTCGTCAAGCGTGAGCGCGGGTTTCCAGACATAGGCGCGGTCGCGCCTGAACAGGGCGATGACATGGGCGAGAAACATGTCGAATCTCATATGCGACTGTGCATCGGCGAGGCGTCGAAAACGATGGCGCATTAACCGCCGATTGGGGCGCCAGCATGTCATGGCTAGCAAAATAGTGGGTGGGCGATATGTCGAGAGCGCATGGCGAGAGGTCGATATCCAAGCTGTCGCCCGACCACGCGCCACGCTGGCAATGGCTTTTCACGCGCTGGTTCCTTGCGCGTCGCGCGCTGCTGCTGGGTGTCAGGGCCGTTGTGCTGGACGGGGCCGATCAGGTGCTGCTCGTTCGCCACACCTATGTGAAGGGCTGGAACCTGCCGGGTGGCGGCGTCGAGATCGGCCAGTCCGCCGCCGAGGCGCTTGTGCAGGAGCTTCGGGAGGAAGCCGGCGTGACACTGACCGCGCCGGCGCAGTTGCATGGGCTCTTCTTCAACCCGCGCGTCGGCCGGCGTGACCACATCGCCGTATTCGTCGTCAGGGACTTCGCCTGGAATGGTCCCCCGCCACCCAATCGTGAGATCGCCGAAGCCCGTTTCTGGCCCCTCGATGCGCTGCCGCCCGATCTGGCGTCGTCTGCGCGCCGGCGACTGCGCGAGGTGCTTGACGACGCCCCGCTCGATCCGGTGTGGTGAACCGGCTCTGGCCGCACGAGCGGCGGCATGATAGCGGATCGCGCCTCTGTTCGGTCCGCGCCCGTCGCAATGTCCACGCCCGCCTACGTCATCCGTCCCGAATGCAGTCTCGACGCCGATGCCATCGAGCGGCTCCACGATCGCGCCTTCGGGCCGGGTCGCTATGCCCGCACCGCCTATCGGCTGCGTGAGGATGGCGGCGAGGCGGCTCACGCCTTCAGTTTCGCCGCCTACATTGGCACATTCCTCGTCGGTTCGATCCGCATGACCCGCGCCCTGGCGAAGGACGCGCAAGGCGGCGATCTCCCGGTGCTGGTGCTCGGGCCGTTGACGGTCGATCCGTCCTTCGAAGGCCTCGGCATTGGTTCAGCGCTGATGCGCAGGGCCATCGCTGCAGCCGCGGACTCGGGCGAGCGGCTCGTGTTGCTGGTGGGTGACCTGCCCTACTACCAGCGCTTCGGGTTCAGGCCCGTGCCGCCCGCGGCCGAAGCGCCACTGCGCTTGCCCGGCCCGGTCGATCCGGCCCGATTTCTCGCGCTCGACCTCGTGCCCGGCTCGCTGGACCGCGCGCGCGGCACGCTCAGGCCGCGCGTCTAGGCCGAGACGCGCCGGCGCCGACCGCCTTCGCCGAGCCAGCCGGCCATCAGCGCGCCGAGCAGCAGCAGAAGGCCGCTCGCCCCGAGGAAGACGGGAGCGAGCGAGACGCCGCGCACCACGCCGGTATCGCTGATCCGAAGCCCGACCCAGTCGCCCCCTGCAAGCCGGCCGCCGCCTCGAACCGGGACCAGGCGCGGCAGGTCCACTTCGGGGCCCTGTTCGCGGCCGATGCGGCGCGACGAGCCTCCGACCGCCTCCGCCATGGGGCGAATGCGGCCGGCGTCGCTGAGCACGTCCGTGAACTCGCGCGGATTGTCGCTGCCGACGCTGACGAAGGCGACGAGATTGTCGGCCTGAAGGCGGTGAAGTCCGAGTTCCGTCGCCTGAAGCCTGGCCGTGAACAATCCCGGCCGATCGCTCTCCAGGGGCAGCGTGCGCCGAGCGCCCGATGGGCTGATCACGGTCACGGGGGAGGGCGCATCGCCCAGCGTCTGGCGCTCGATCTCGATGCTTCGTCCACGCGCGGCCGCGCGCAGCGCCTCTTCCTCGAGGCTCGGCTCCTTCATGAGCCAGTGGCTCAGGCGGCGCAGAAGGTCGATATGCGGCCCGCCCTCGCGATAGCCTCGCGCCCACAGCCAGGCATGGTCCGACAGGAACAGCGCGACGCGGCCCTTGTCCTCGCGCGAGGTGATCAGCAGGGGCCGATCGCCCGGCCCGCTCATCACCACGTCGCCCTCGCTGGCGCGCGCGGAGATCAGCCGAAGCCACTCGCCCCACTGCGGAGGCTCCACCTCCGATCCCGCAAGATCGCGGGTCACCGGATGGCGGCGTCCGCGGTCGGTCAGCCGGGCGCGATAGGCTTCCTCCACCAGCCGCCCGTCGGGCTGGGCCGGCAGGACCTGCGACAGCGGGGTTCGCGACAGGGTGCTCGCGCCTGCGAATTCGGGACCGGCCGCCACCAGCAGCGCGCCGCCTTCGCGGACATAGCGCACGATGTTGTCGAAGTAGACCATCGGCAGAATGCTGGTGTTGGCATAGCGGTCGAAGATGATGAGATCGAATTCCCTGATCTTCGTCTGGAACAGGTCTCGAACCGGAAACGCGATCAGCGAGAGCTCGTTGATGGGCGTGCCGTCCTGCTTCTCCGGCGGGCGCAGGATGGTGAAGTGGACCAGATCCACGTTGGCGTCCGACTTCAGCAGGTTGCGCCAGGTCCGTTCGCCGGCGTGCGGCTCGCCCGAGACGAGCAGGACGCGCAGCTTGTCGCGCACGCCCTCGATGGTGACCACGGCGCGGTTGTTGGCGGCGGTGAGCTCGCGGTCGAGCGGCTCGGCCTCGATCTCGACGAGGTTCGGGCCGCCGCGGTCGATCCGCACCGACAGCTCGAGCGGCTCGCCCGAACGGACCGCGCGTTCGGTCAGCACCTCGCCGTCGCGCCGCACGGTGATGCGGCCAGCGCCCGGCCCGTTCTTCTCGTCGACGCGCAGGCGGAGGTTGACGGTGCGCCCGACGATGCCGAAGCGCGGCGCATCGAGCAGCGTCACGCGCCGGTCGATCTCGCTGTCGCGGCCGGTGATGAGGCCATGCAGCGGCGCGGTGAGGCCGAGCGCCTGAGCCTGAGCCGGCACGTCATGGACGACGCCGTCGGTGATGAAGAAGGCGCCGGCGACGCGCTCGGCCGGCACATCGGCGAGCGTTGCGGTCAGCGCCTCGAACAGCCGCGTGCCGTCATTGGCGCCGTCGCCGTCGCCCACCTCGACGATGCGCGCCTCCACCTGCGGGATCGCGGCCAGCTGCCGCTCCAGTTGCGACCGTGCGCGGTTGGTCTGCTCGGCCCGATCCGCGAGGCGATTGGAGCTCGACCTGTCCACGACGACGGCGACGATGTCCTTCACCGGTTCGCGATCCTCCCGGATGAGCGAGGGATCGGCCAGCGCCGCCGCCAGCGCCAGAAGCGCAAGGGCGCGCAGCACGCCGCGCCCGCGCTGCAGCGCTACCGCCGCAATCGCTGCGACCACGGCCAGCGCGCCGAGGCCGGCGAGCATCCAGACCGGAACGAGGGGAGCGAAGCCTATGCTGTACATGCTCGAGTGCCCCTACTGTCCGAGCCGTTCCAGAAGCGCCGGCACATGCACCTGATCGGCCTTGTAGTTGCCTGTCAGGGCATACATCACGAGGTTGACCCCGCCACGCAGAGCGATCTCCCGCTGTCGCGGATTGCTGCCCTGGAGCGGCAGCAGCGGCCCGCCCCGGCGATCGATCGCCCAGGCGGCAGCCAGATCATTCGAGGTTATGATGAGCGGCGACACGCCATCGCTGGCGCGCGCCGGCGCGCGGCCATCTGGGCCCGGCGGCGGCAGCGCCTCGACCCAGGTCTGGCCCCGGTCGTAGCGGCCGATGAAGCCGTCGATCAGGTAGAAGGTCTTGGTCAGCACGTGGTCGCGCGGCACCGGTTCGAGTTCGGGCACATCGATGACCGAGAGCATCTGCTTGAGCAGTTCGCCCTCCGGCGTGGTGCGCCCGACGCGTTGCGCCTCGGCATCGCGCGTATCGAAGATGACGAAGCCGCCTCCCTTCATGAAGGCGTCGATGCGGCGCATCGTCTCCAGCCCCGGCAGCGGCCGCCCGGCGACGATCGGCCAGTAGAGCACCGGATAGAGCGCAAGCTCGTCGCGGGCGGGATCGACGCCCACCGGCTCGCCCGGCTCCAGCGCCGTGCGGGAGGCGAGAGCCATGGTCAGCCCTTCCAGCCCGGCCTTGCTGATGTCGTCGACGCGCCGGTCGCCCGTGATGACATAGGCCAGCCGCGTGGTGCTGGCGGCAGCAATTTCGGCGCGGGAGACCGGCGGCGACTCCTGCGAGGCGGGCGAGGGCTGCGCTGTCGCTGGCGCAGCGATCGTCGCCAGCACGAGGGCTGCAAGCGCGATGGTCGGCATGACCGGTCCCGCCGTGGCGGGGCGCGTTGCGGGGCGCTTCAGCTTGCCTGCGAGCCACAGCGTTGCCAGCGTGTCGGCGACGAGCAGCAGCAGCGCCAGCGCCAGCAGGGGCGGGCGCAGATCCTGCGCCTGCGGCGCCTCGATGGCGCGGGTCTCGATCCCCAGGCTCGCGAAGGCGATGGGGCGCGGCTGGTCGTCGGCCTTCAACGTGTTGATCGCAAGGCTCGCACCGCGCGGACCATAGAAGCCCGGAGGATGTGCGGCCTGCGCCCGGTCGGCATAGCTGCGCGGCACCGGCCGCGCAGTGGCGGGAGGCGCGCGGAAGGAACCTTGCCCGTCGAGCCCGCCGACCGGCGCAACCGTCTCGACACGGATTTCGCCCGGTTCAGCCGCCTCTGCCGGGCCGCCCGCCCACCCCCCGATGCCCCGGAGCATGTCGACGAACCGGCAAGAGATCGCCCCGGTCGCACAGCCCGCTGCTGCGCTCGCGTGGAGCAGCCCCACTCGG
>CAZDUL010000020.1:0-6064 GCA_964508635.1 uncultured Allobosea sp.
GTATAAGAGAAAGTTCGAACATGACACGACGAAAGGAGAGCCAGCCCATGCCGAGCTCCAGTTTCGAAGCCGGTGTCTATGCCGCCGCGAAGAGTCCCGGCGGATACGCCGGCGCACTGACCGCGCTCAAGCAGACGGCCAAGCCGGACGGGCAGGGGCCGGATGTCTTCGCGCTGGTGCGACAGGCCGTGGAGGGCGTCGGAGCGAGCGGGCGCGTGGCCGATGCACAGATGGCGCAGGCCGTGGCGGGCAACGCCGACCTCGTCAGTGTCGTGACGGCCGTCGCCGAAAGCGAGGCTGCCATCGAGACCCTGGTCGCGGTGCGCGACCGCGTCATCGCGGCCTACGAGGAAATCATGCGGATGCAGGTGTGATGGCTGTCGCTGTGATGGCGCTGCGCCGTCTCGACGGGGGCTCGACCGCCCCACAACAGAAGGAACCACGTCCATGACCGGCGCTCTCGTCCTCGACATCGCCCGCGACGGCATCGTCACGTATCTGAAGGCCGGCGCGCCGCTGATGCTGGTCGCGCTCGCCATCGGACTCGCCATCTCGATCCTGCAGGCGTTGACGCAGGTGCAGGAGCAGACGCTGGTGTTCGTGCCCAAGATCATCGCGGTATCGGCGGCGATGCTGCTGCTGCTGCCGTTCATGGGCGATGCGCTGGCGAGCTATATGGGACGAGTCGCCGTGCGAATCGCCAGCGGCGGTTGAAGGTCTGCGGGAACCGGATGATGTCGGGCAAGCGCCTGTCGCGGCCGGTTCGGAGCATCGCCTGGCGAGATGCGCCATGGCGCCGGGAGGCACATGACTGTCACCATCCTGCCGGAGCTGGCGGCGCTGTTCATCCTGGTGTTCGCGCGCGTCGGCACCATGGTGATGCTGATGCCCGGGCTCGGCGAGCGCTTCGTGATCGCGCGCGCGCGCCTGGCCGTCGCGCTGTTCCTGACGCTGCTGATGCTGCCCGCGGCGCGCCCTCTGATGCCGGTCCCGACCGATCCCGGCGCGCTGTTCCTTCTCCTGATCGTCGAGATCCTGATCGGTGCGGTGCTCGGCCTGTCGGCGCGGCTGATCATGACGGCGCTGCAGACGGCCGGTGTGGTCGTCGCCAACCAGATCGGGCTCGGCTTCGCCACCGCGGTCGATCCGGCCATGGGCCAGCAGAACCCGTCGATCGGCAATTTCCTGACCCTGCTCGGCATCACGCTCATCCTGACGATGGATCTGCATCATCTTGCCATCGCGGCGATCGTCGGCAGCTATGCCACCCTGCCGCCGGGGCTCGTGCCGCAGACGGGCGACGCTTCCGCGCTGGGGCTGATGGCGGTATCGAAGTCCTTCGCGCTGGCGGTGCAGATTTCCGCGCCCTTCATCGTGTTCGGACTGCTGTTCAATCTCGGCCTTGGCGTGCTCGGTCGCCTGATGCCGCAATTCCAGGTGTTCTTCCTGGGGGCCCCGGCCTCGATCCTGCTCGGCATGGCGATCCTTGCAGCGGTTGCCGGCGTGATGATGACCGTCTTCCTGGGCGAGCTCGGGCGCTTCCTCTCTCAGTTTGCGGGGCGATGATCCGCCATGGCTGACGAGAAGGATGACGACGACAAGACGGAAGAGCCGACCCAGCGAAAGCTGGAAGAGGCCGCCAGACGCGGCGATGTTGCGAAAAGCATCGAGCTCAACACCTTTTTCGTGCTCGCGGGGTTCGCTGTCGCGCTGATGCTGACCTCCGGCTACGCGGCGCGCGAAGGCTCGCTGGCGATGCGCGGCTTCCTGATGAACGCGCACCAGATCCAGATCAGCGGTCCGTCGCTGACGGCTGTTGCGGCGAATGGCTGGTTCTCGGCGCTGTTCGTCTCGGCGGGCGTGTTCGGCATCGTGCTGGTTGCGGCGCTGGCTGGCAGCATGGTGCAGCACAAGCCGCTCTGGACCTTCGAGCCGCTGACGCCGAAGCTCTCGAAGCTGTCCCCGCTGCAGGGCGCCAGGCGCATCTTCGGCAAGGACGCCCTCGCCAATTTCGTGAAGGGTCTGCTCAAGATCGCGATCGTCGGCGCGGCGGTCGGCTTTACGCTGTGGTGGGAGCACGACCGGCTCGACTCGTTCGCGCGCATGGATGTGGCGGCCCTGTTGCCGGCGACCCTTCTGATCCTGCTCAGGATGATGGGCGTGGTGGTCGCCATCTACTTCTTCGTCGGCGTCGGCGACTATGTCTATCAGCGCTTCACCTGGCTGAAGCGTCAGCGCATGACCCGCGAGGAGTTGAAGCAGGAATACAAGGACACCGACGGGAACCCGGAGATCAAGGCGAAGCTGAAGCAGCTCCGCACCCAGCGGCTGAAGCGTCGCATGATGCAGAGCGTGCCGCAGGCCACCGTCGTCATCACCAACCCGACGCACTACGCGGTCGCGCTGAAATACGAGGCCGGGATGGAGGCTCCGGTCTGCGTCGCCAAGGGCGTCGATTCGCTGGCCCTGAAGATCCGCGAGATCGCAGGCGCCCATGACGTGCCGATCGTGGAGAACCCCCCTCTGGCGCGCGCCCTGCATGCCACCGTCGACATCGATGATCCCGTGCCGGTGGAGCACTACAGGGCCGTGGCCGAGGTCATCGGTTTCGTCTTGCGCCGTCGCCGGCGGCGCGCTTGAACTCATGCGGGCGAGGCCCTTGCCGTCGCCCCCAGAACGGGATTGCAGCCGCATGACGCAACCCACCATGGGCAGGCCACCGATGACGGGTGAAGCCGACCGCGCTCCGATCGACCGCAGCGACAAGCCCGGCGGCATCGGCCTGCTGCTGCTCGTCGCTGGCGTCATCGTCGGTTCGGCTGTCGCGCTGGGCTTTCTGGCCAACGAGTGGGCACAGCCGCTGATCCTGGCGTTTCTGGCGCTCCTCGCCATCGTCGGCGTGTTCGCGCTCTTCGCGCTCTCGATCGGTCTCTTGCAGTTCGCCGGCCGCGCCGGGCGCAATGATCTCACCAAGGCGATCGTCGATGAGGCGGATGACGGGATTCTCGTCACCGAGGGCGAGGGGCAGATCATCTATGCCAACCGGGCCTATCTCGCGCTCGCTGGAGGCTCCGCAACCGACCTGCGCACGGTCGAGCGGCTGTTCACGGGCGGCTCCGAGGTGTCGGAGGTGGTCTACCGGCTGGCGCTCGCGGCCCGCGAAGGCCGCGCGCAGACGGATGAGCTGCGCGTCTCGCCTCCCCTGTCCGGCAAGGGCGAGGCCGGCTGGTATCGCGTCAGCGTCTCGACCCTGCCGCGGCCCGGCGGCAAGCACGCCGTCCTGTGGCGCGTGCGTGACATCACCCGCGAGCGCACGGGCCAGGAGAACGTCTTCCAGGAGTTGCAGCAGGCGATCGATTTCCTCGACCATGCCCCCGCCGGCTTCATGTCTGTCGAGCCGGACGGATCGGTGCCGTATCTCAACGCCACACTGGCCGGCTGGCTCGACCACGATCTTGCCCGCGTCGGCTCCGGCGGGCTCACGTTGCGCGACATCGCGCCCGCCAACGCCGCGGCCATCATCGAGGCCATCCGCGGCCGGCCCGGCGAAGTGCGGACCGAAATCCTCGATATCGACCTGCGCCGCCGCAACGGCCAGACGCTGCCGGTGCGCCTGCATCACGAGGTCGCCTTCGGCCAGAATGGCGAGGCCGGCGCCTCCCGCACGCTCGTGCTCAACCGCGCGCCCGGAGAGGCTGGCGCCGACGCCAGCGCCGTGGCCGAAAGCCGTTTCGCGCGCTTCTTCAACAACACGCCGATGGCGATCGCCACCATCGCGGCGGACGGCCGCATCATCCGCTCCAACGCCGCCTTCGCCCGCATGACGGCGGGCCTTCAGGGTGTGGGCAACCTGATGCGCCTCGTGCGCGAGGCCGATGTCGCCGCGCTGCGCCCCGTGTTGACGGCGGCCATCGGCGGCGCGGCCGATCTCAAGCCGATGGATGTCGGGCTTGCCGGCGATGGCGAGCGCTCGGCGCGGCTGTTCCTTGCGCCGATCGGCGCCGGTCAGGCAAGCCATGATGCCGGGCAGGACGCCGCCGAGGAGGCGGCCATCGTCTATGCGCTCGACACCACCGCCGAACGCAAGCTGAAGGAAAGCATCGACCAGGCGCAGAAGATGAACGCAGTCGGCCAGCTCGCCGGCGGCATCGCGCACGATTTCAACAACGTGCTGCAGGTCATCATCAACGCCTCGGATTTCCTGCTGGCCAGCCACAAGCCGACCGATCCGTCCTTCCAGGACATCATGCAGATCAAGCAGAACGCGCTGAGGGCTGCTTCTCTGGTGCGCCAGCTGCTTGCCTTCTCGCGCCGCCAGACGCTGCGCCCGCAGGTTCTGGAGTATGGCGACGTGCTCTCGGATCTGCAGCTGATGCTCAAGCGGGTGGTCGGCGACAGCATCGAGCTCGACGTGCGCCACGGCCGCGACATCTGGCCCATCAAGGCCGATGTCGGCCAGCTGGAGCAGGTGATCGTCAACCTTGCCGTGAACGCGCGCGACGCCATGGGGTCCGGCGGCAAGCTGACGCTGCGAACCCGCAACGTGCCGGCCGAACAGGCTGCTGCGCTGAAATATCCTGCCATGCCGGCCGCGGATTACGTGCTGCTGGAGGTCGAGGACACCGGCTCCGGCATTGCGCCCGAGCATCTGGAGAAGATCTTCGAGCCCTTCTTCACCACCAAGGAGGTCGGCAAGGGCACGGGGCTTGGGCTCGCCATGGTCTATGGCATCGTCAAGCAGACGGGCGGCTTCGTTTTCTGCGATTCAACGGTGGGCAAGGGCACGACCTTCAGGATCTTCCTGCCCCGTCACGTGCCGACCGACGAGGAGCGCGTGGCCGAAGCAGAGGCCGTTCAGGCACGTGCCGCCGCCGTCAATCGCCCGGCCGTGAACCACACCGGGGCCGGCACCATCCTGTTGGTCGAGGACGAGGATGCGGTCCGTGCTCTCAATGCCCGCATGCTCGTGTCGCGTGGCTACACCGTGCTCGAGGCAGAATCCGGCGTCGCAGCCCTGCGCGCGCTGGACGCGCATGGCAGCAGCGTCGACCTTGTCGTCTCCGATGTCGTGATGCCCGAGATGGACGGCCCGACGCTGCTGCGAGAGCTGCGCAAGAGGAACCCCAAGACCCGCTTCGTCTTCGTCTCCGGCTATGCCGAGGAAGCCTTCCGCAAGAACCTGCCCGAGGGCGAGAACTTCCACTTCCTGCCCAAGCCCTTCACGATGAAGCAGCTGGTCGAGACGGTGAAGGCCGCGATGGGGTGAGGGGTGCTCCGCGATGGGGCCGGACCGATCGCTTCGCTCCCGATGATGGCAGAGTGCCGGCCTGCTGCCCGTTCCAGCCGCGCGGATGCCAGACACGTGCTGGATCGCACGGAAACGCTGCCCGGATCTGAAGCGAACAAAAAAAGAACTTGAAGACAGGAACAAACCATGCACATGATCGACGCACGCGTTGAGAACGCACGAACCCCATGCTTAAAGGATGCCGGCGATGGCCCAGGCGAATCTCAAACTGGTTGAAGGCAGCTCCATGGACAAGACCAAGGCGCTCGACGCGGCGCTGGCGCAGATCGAGCGCGCCTTCGGCAAGGGCTCGATCATGCGGCTCGGCAAGAGCCAGAAGACGATCGAGATCGAGACGGTGTCGACCGGGTCGTTGGGCCTCGACATCGCGCTCGGCGTTGGCGGGTTGCCCAAGGGGCGCGTGATCGAGATCTACGGGCCGGAATCCTCCGGCAAGACCACGCTCGCCCTGCACACGATTGCCGAAGCGCAGAAGAAGGGCGGCGTCTGCGCCTTCGTCGATGCCGAGCACGCGCTCGATCCGGTCTATGCCCGCAAGCTCGGCGTCAATCTCGACGACCTGCTGATCTCGCAGCCCGACACGGGCGAGCAGGCGCTCGAGATCACCGACACGCTGGTGCGCTCTGGCGCGGTCGATGTTCTGGTGATCGATTCGGTTGCGGCGCTGGTGCCGCGCGCCGAGATCGAGGGCGAGATGGGCGAGGTTCAGCCCGGCCAGCAGGCGCGCCTGATGAGCCAGGCGCTGCGCAAGCTGAC
>CAZDUL010000021.1:0-12372 GCA_964508635.1 uncultured Allobosea sp.
CGGCAACCCACGACCAGTGGGCGCGGCTGATGCCCGGGTGGCGGTCCGGCTCGGCCGAATCGGGGGCCAGCGTCGGGCACATCAGGCCCAGCGCAGGCTGACGCGGCACGCCGGGGACGGCGATCAGCAGCTGGACGGGCAGACCCTGCGCGGGAACATGGCCCTGGTCGGCGGACAGATGCGCGCAGCGCGCCGCCGGTCGCGCATCCTTGCGGGTGCCGACGCCCTGAAGGTAGAGCCGGCTCAGGTAATACTGCGCTTCCGGATCGCTGTAATAGCTCGCAGCATACTGGAACATCTCGAAGGCGCGAGCCGGATCCTGGGACACGTAGGATCCCTTAATGCCATCGCGGAAATAGGTGCCGAGCGCCACGAAGGCGGAGGCGACGATGCGGGCATTCTGCGTGCCAGGCGTTTCGTCGGCAAACTCGTCGGCAATGCGCGAATAGTATTCGAAGGCCTTCAGGTCGTCGTGGGGCACGCCGTCGCCGGCGGAATACATGCGGCCGAGCTTCCACAGCGCCAGCGCATGCCCCTGCCCGGCCGCGAACTCGAGCGCCTCGACGGCCACAGCCTTGTTGCCGGCGTTGTAACTGAGCACGCCCGCCTTGAGCGCATCACGGGCCGAGGCGAACGGAGCCAGCGGAACCGGCTTCAGGGGAACAGGCTTGGCTGCCGCACCCGGCAGAGGCGCGAGGATCGCGCGCGCGGCTGTATCGGCTTGCGGAGCCTGCAAGACATCCTGCGCACGGGCGGCCGAGGCGCCTCCCGCGCAGAGCACAATGACAACGGCGACATCAGATATCCGCATAGCAATGCTTTTCCGCCGCACCGCCGGGGTGCGTAACCGCCCCGCCAGCGGCGGGTCCGACCGTCTGGGCATACTTCCACAGCGCGCCGGACTGATAATCCGTCTCGCGCGGCTTCCATTTCTTCCTACGCGCTTTCAATTCGGCGCTGGTGAGGCGAACCTTGAGCGTTCCCTTGACGGCGTCGATTTCGATGATGTCGCCGTCCTCCAGCAGGCCGATCGGGCCGCCGACGGCGGCCTCGGGGCCGACATGGCCGATGCAGAACCCGCGGGTTGCGCCAGAAAAGCGGCCATCGGTGATCAGCGCCACCTTGTCGCCCATGCCCTGACCATAGAGTGCAGCCGTGGTGGACAGCATCTCGCGCATGCCGGGTCCGCCCTTCGGCCCCTCGTAGCGGATGACGAGGACCTCGCCTTCCTTGTACTGCCGGTTCGTCACCGCTGCGAAAGCCTGTTCCTCATTGTCGAAGCAACGGGCCGGCCCCGTGAACCGCAACTTCTTGCGGTCCATGCCGGCCACCTTCACGATCGCGCCTTCCGGGGCGAGGTTTCCCCTGAGCCCGACCACGCCGCCGGTCTTGGTGATCGGCTTGTTGGCCGGGCGCACGACATCCTGCTGGTCGTTCCAGACGACCCGTGCGAGATTCTCGGCCATCGTGCGGCCGGTCACGGTCATCACGTCACCGTGCAGGAAGCCATGGTCGAGCAACGTCTTCATCAGAAGCGGAATGCCGCCGGCCTCGAACATGTCCTTGGCGACATATCGGCCGCCGGGCTTCAGATCAGCGATGTAGGGCGTGCGCTTGAAGATCTCCGCGACGTCGAACAGGTCGAACTTGATGCCGGCCTCATGGGCAATCGCCGGCAGGTGCAGCGCGGCATTGGTTGAACCGCCGGATGCAGCGACCACGGTTGCGGCATTCTCCAGCGCCTTGATGGTCACGATGTCGCGCGGCCTGATCTGCCGGGCCACCAGCTCCATCACCATCTCGCCGGCGGTGTAGCAGAAGGTGTCGCGGATCTCGTAGGGAGCCGGCGCGCCGCAGGAATAGGGCAGAGCCAGACCGATCGCCTCGGCGACGGTCGCCATGGTGTTGGCCGTGAACTGCGCGCCGCAGGAGCCGGCGGACGGGCACGCAACCTGCTCCAGCTCCCGGAGATCCTCGTCGGACATCGCTCCGACCGAATGCCGGCCGACCGCCTCGAACACGTCCTGCACGGTGACGGGCTTGCCTTTGAAGGTGCCGGGCAGGATCGAGCCGCCATAGATGAACACGGAGGGAACGTTGAGCCGCACCATCGCCATCATCATGCCGGGCAGCGACTTGTCACAGCCCGCAAGCCCGACCAGCGCGTCATAGCAATGGCCGCGCATCGTCAGCTCGACCGAATCGGCGATGACATCCCGAGAGGCCAGCGAAGACTTCATGCCCTGATGGCCCATGGCGATGCCATCGGTGACGGTGATGGTGCAGAACTCGCGCGGCGTGCCGCCGGCCGCCGAAACGCCTTTCTTCACCGCCTGCGCCTGGCGCATCAGCGCGATGTTGCAGGGGGCCGCCTCGTTCCAGCAGCTCGCCACACCGACGAAGGGCTGCGCGATCTGCTTCGCCGTCATGCCCATGGCATAGTAGTAGGAGCGGTGCGGCGCGCGCGACGGCCCGACCGAGACATGGCGACTGGGCAGTTTCGATTTGTCAAACACGCGCGCGTCCATCAGTTCTATCCCTCAGTTCCGGAGGCTTGGGCCGCTGAAACAGCCGGCCCCAACGCCGTGGCGCTCATGCCTCGGCTCATGGGTGACATGTGCCATGACCGAGCCCTGCGCACAAAACCTGACAAGCAGGGCGAAGCGGGTGCGCGCATGAGGTTCCTGCAATCTGTCGCTGGCGGCAAACATACCGGAAATCAATATCTTACCTGACGCGATCAGGCGCGCGATTTGTGGCGCAAAGGCGACCTCGATCCCGCCGCCGGTGCTCCGGTTTGCAATGATTTTCGAGTGTTGCGCCGGCGCAACGCCGGCCCGCGCCATCAGAACAGAAGCGGCAGCACGAAGAACCCGCCGACAAGGAAGAACAGCAGGATGCCGGTCACAAGCGGCAGGTGCTTTTCCATGAACAGCTTGATGTTGTCGCCGTAAAAATAGATCGCCCCAGCAAACATCAGGAAAAAGGTGATACGGGACACAAACATCCCGACCGTGAACTTCAGCAAATCGAAATGGATGAACCCCGACATGATCGTCACGATCTTGAACGGGATCGGCGTGAGGCCCTTGGTGATGAGCACCCAGAACCAGAACCCCTGCGATGTCTTGACGAGGTCGTTCGCTTTCTCGGTCAGGCCGTAGACCGCGATGATCCATGACCCCAGCGTATCGTAGAGCAGATAGCCGATGCCATAACCGACATAGCCGCCGAGAACGGCGCCGGCCGTGCACACCATCGCGTAATAGACCGAGCGGTCAGGACGCGCGATGCACATCGGAATGAGGAGCGGCAGCGGCGGGATCGGGCTGATCGAACTTTCGATGAAGGTAACGGCGAACAGCACATAAACAGCGTTCGGGTGTCCCGCGTAGGACACGATCCAGTCGTAGGCGCGCTTGAGCATGGAGAGGCGAACGATCCGTCGGGGTGCCGGGAGGCAGGGGAAGTGCATGCGTTCGCCGTACCATCCAGGCGTCGCAGGCTTGCCCCGCACATAGAGCATGGCGTTGCACCGCGCCAGCGGCAAGTTGATTTCGCGCCCCCCAATGCTGACATGGCCGGAGCGCGGCGCGTCCGGCCATGTCTGGGGATGTCACTCGCCGTCTGCAGCGAGAACCTTCGCCTTGAACAGGAACCCGGCCGCCAGGCCGCCGAGCGTCGGCGCGACCAGGTAAAGCCAGAGCTGGGCCAGCGCCTCGCCGCCGACATAGATGTTGGGCGCGATCGTCCGCGCCGGGTTGAGCGAGTTGCCTGTCAGCGGCACGAAGGCGAGGTGCAGCAGCGCAAGAGTCAGGCCGATGACGAGGCCAGCGACATTGCCGCCACCGTTCTTCGCCTGTGTCACCCCGAGAATCACGGCCGTGAAAATCAGTGTGGCGAGAAATTCGACAAGGAAGGCGGAAGTGACCGCCAGGGAGCCGAAAGTGGTCTGCCCGAAGACGCCGCCCTGGATGCGATATCCGCCGGCAACCCCGGACAGGATCAGCGCCAGAAGGCCGGCGCCGACAAACGCGCCGATGACCTGGCCGATGATGTAGCCCGGAACATCCTTCGTCTCGAAGCGTCCGGCCGCCCACAACGCCACCGTCACCGCCGGATTGATATGGCACCCCGAAACCGGGCCGATGCAATACGCCATCGCCGTGACCGACAAGCCGAAGGCGAGACCGATTGCCACAATACCCTGCGTGTGAACGGAAGCGCCCATGCCAACGGGCGGCGTAAGGCCCGTTCCCAGCAGGTTCACGGCGACAACCGCGCCGCAACCGACAAACACCAGCACGGCCGTTCCGAAAGCTTCGGCGATATATTTCTTCATGGCTCCCCCCCGAAGATTGCATCAATCAGCTTGGAGTGTATGCAACACCATGAATGTCGGCAAGACGACATTGCCGATCCGGATCGCACATTTTCAGAACAATGACGGGCACTATCGCTTGCCGATGACCAATGCTTCAGATGCGACGATGGGAGACCGCTTGGAGATTTCCAACAGGCACGACTTAAGGCCATTGGCGTGTCGGGACGCCATGACCTCCAGGCCCTGTCACCACCCGCTCCTCCGGGATCAACCCTTGAGCCGCGCCAGCGCCTCGCGGATCCTGGTCTGCCGGGCGCGGGCGTCGGCAAGGCGTTCGCGGTTCTCCTCGATCACCTCCTCCGGGGCCTTGGCGACGAAATCGGCGTTGCCGAGCTTGCGCTCCACGCCCGCAATGTCGGCGTCGAGCTTTCCCAGCTCCCGATTGAGCCGGGCGATCTCGGCGGGGATGTCGATCAAACCCGCCAACGGCATGGCGATGGTCTCGCCGCGCACGACCATCTGCGCCGATTGCGGCGACACCACCTCCACGAAACCGATCGATGAGGCCCGGGCGAGGCGCATGATCATCGCCTCCCAGCGGCCGACGATATCGCGCGTGCCCGCGCCGGCGCCAACGATCTGAAGCGCGATCTGCGCGCCGCCGGGCACGTTCGCCTCGGTGCGGACGGAGCGGATCTCCGAGATCAGATCGACGACAAAGCCGATCTCTGCCTCGGCTTCCGCATCCTCAAGACCTGTCAGATCGGGCCAGCCAGCATGGCAGAGCAATGTCTGGCGCGCCGGACCGGTCTCCCCCTTCACTGCCCAGATCTCCTCGGTCATGAACGGCATGAACGGGTGCAGGATCTGGCAGATCGTGTCGATGACGAAGGCAACCGTGGCGCGCGTCTCCGCCTTGTCCGGGCTGTCCCCCTCCCCCTGGAGGACGGGCTTCGACAGTTCGACATACCAGTCGCAGAACGTGCCCCAGGCGAAACGGTAGGCGGCGTCGGCGGCATCGTTGAAGCGGAACTCCTCAATGGCCGCGCCGACCTCGCGCGCGGCGCGCGCGGCTTCCCCCAGCACCCAGCGATTCAGCGGCAGGCGCGCGGTCCTCGGATCGAAACCGGCGACGCGGGCGCAGGCGTTCATCTCGGCGAAGCGGGCCGCGTTCCAGATCTTCGTCGCGAAATTGCGATATCCCTCAACGCGTTGCAGGCTGAGCTTGATGTCGCGTCCACCGCTGGCCATGGCGGCCAGCGTGAAGCGCATCGCATCGGCGCCGTAGCGGTCGATGACGTCGAGCGGGTCGATGACGTTGCCGGTCGTCTTCGACATCTTCTTCCCCTTCTCGTCGCGCACGATCCCGTGGAGGATCACGTCGGCGAAGGGAGGCTGCCCGTCCATGAACTCGATGCCCATCATCATCATGCGCGCCACCCAGAAGAACAGGATGTCGGCGCCGGTGACCAGCGTCGAGGTGGGATAGAACTTCTTCAGCTCCGGCGTCTCGTCCGGCCAGCCAAGGGTCGAGAATGGCCAAAGCGCGGACGAGAACCAGGTGTCGAGGACGTCCGCGTCGCGGGTGAGCAACACCGAGGCATCGCCCTTCACTTGAAAGTCCGCAGCCGTCTCTGGCGAGAGCTTGCCGTTGGCGAGGTAATGCTTCAGCGCCTGATCGAACGCCTCGCCCTCGCTCATCGCGACGAAGGCGTGCCCATCCGGTCCATACCAGGCCGGGATCTGATGTCCCCACCAGAGCTGGCGCGAGATGCACCAGGGCTCGATGTTCTCCAGCCATTGCGCATAGATCTTCTCGCGCTCGGGCGGATGCAGCCGCGTGCGGCCCTCGCGCACCGCGGCCAGCGCCTTCTCCGCCAGCGGCCTGACGTCGAGATACCACTGCTCGGTGAGCCAGGGCTCGATCGGCACGCCGGAACGGTCGCCATGCGGCACGGCGTGGACATTCGCCTCGACGCGATTGAGCAGGCCATGGTCCCCGAACCACTGAACCACCCGCTTGCGCGCCTCGAAGCGGTCGAGGCCATGCAGCGCGCGGGCCGCGTCGGGGATCGCGCCGTCAGGGATACCGACGGTGAAATCAGGATTGCCGTCGATCGTCACGGTTGCGTCGGCCATGAAGATGTTGACGAGCGGCAGTCCATGCCGCTTGCCGACTTCGAAGTCGTTGAAATCATGCGCGGGCGTGATCTTGACAGCGCCGGAACCCTTCTCGGGATCGGAATAGGTGTCGGCGATGATCGGGATCAGCCGTCCGACCAGCGGCAGGCGCACCATCTTCCCGATCAGCGGCTTCCAGCGCTCGTCGTCAGGGTGGACGGCGACCGCGGTGTCGCCCAGCATCGTCTCGGGGCGGGTGGTGCCCACGGTGATCTTCACGTCGGGATCGTCGGCCAGCGGGTAGTCGAAGAACCACATCTGGCCCTTCACCTCGCGGTTCTCGACCTCGAGATCGGAAATGGCCGTGAGCAGCCTGGGGTCCCAGTTCACCAGCCGCCGGTCCTTGTAGATCAGGCCCTTGCGATGAAGCTCGACGAAGACCTTGAGCACCGCGCGGCTCAGGCCCTCGTCCATGGTGAAGCGCTCGCGGCTCCAGTCGCACGACGCGCCAAGACGCTTGAGCTGATTGACGATCGTGCCGCCGCTCTGCTCCTTCCAGGCCCAGACCTCTTTCAGGAAGGCCTCGCGTCCCATGCTGCGGCGGTCGGGGCGGTTCTCGGCGGCGAGCTTGCGCTCGACCATCATCTGCGTGGCGATGCCGGCATGGTCGGTGCCCGGCTGCCACAGGACGTCCCTGCCCTTCATGCGCCAGTAGCGGCAGAGCACGTCCTGCAGCGTGTTGTTGAGCGCGTGGCCGATGTGCAGGGAGCCCGTGACGTTCGGGGGCGGGATGACGATGCAATAGGGGGCGGCCGTCTCGCGGCCGGGCCGCATGGCACGGAAGGCGTCGGCTTCGGCCCAGCGGCGCGCAATGCGGGCCTCGATCTCGGCCGGCTCGAACCTGTTGTCCATCATCGTCGTGCAGTCCCGGAACGAAAAGGCCGGGCATCAGGCCCGGCCGCATGCTGTCTGTTGCGGCGTGACCCGCTTAGAACGGCACAAGCCCGCTTTCGTCAATTGCCGCCTTCGCACGCAGGCTCAGCGCACGCCGCGCGAGACACGCTCGATTTCGGCGCGCACCAGCCGCTCGACGATGCCGGGCAGATTGTCATCCAGCCACGTCTTGAGCATCGGGCGCAGCATGTCCTGAACCAGGTCGTCCAGCGTGCGGGCGTTCTGGCTCAGCAAGGTGTTCGACAGCGAGGCGAACGCGCCTGCCACCGACGCGCTCGTGGCCTGCGACAACAGCGGCGCGGCGGCGGCCGGCTCGGCCGCCGCAGGCTGTGGTGCGGGCGCAGCAACCGGATTTGGGACAGGGGCCACCGGCTGAGGAGCGATCGGCTGCGGCTCCGGAGCCTTGGGAGCCTGCGCCGCAGGGGGCGGTTCAGGATCCGCGAACAGGAGGTCGATATCGTCCTGCGACTTGGGCGCATCCTCCTCCACCGGCGTCGCTTCGATCGCCAGATCGATGATGTCCGGCTCCGGCGCCGCTGCAGCGGGAGGCGGAGGATTGGCGGCGGGGGGGGCAGTGACCGCTGCCGGCTTCGCCGCGGCCGCGTGGTCATCTGCGATGATCTTGCGGATGGAGGCGAGGATTTCCTCCATGGTCGGTTCGTTGGATTTCGCCAGAGCCGTCATC
Organism: uncultured Allobosea sp.; assembly: GCA_964508635.1. Taxonomy (GTDB): domain Bacteria; phylum Pseudomonadota; class Alphaproteobacteria; order Rhizobiales; family Beijerinckiaceae; genus Allobosea. The sequence goes on from CAZDUL010000021.1 coordinate 8,085, forward strand.
GGAATCGCTACCTCGCCGCAACACACGAATTGCGCGGGCCTTCAGGCCCCGTCGCACCTTCTGGATACGGTATGCGTGACTCGCGTCTCAACGCCAAGCATGGCGAACCCACAGGAAAAAGCGAGGCCGCGACCAAGCGCTTCGTCGAAGGCAAAAGGCCACGCTGGCCGAGCCGTCCTTGGCGTCTGTCGCCCGCTCTCAACGCCCGTCAGGCGTCTGCGTGCCGATCCACTTGTCGCGAACCTGTTCGTAATGACGGTTCGGATCGTGACGCTCGACCTTCAGCCCCAGCGTTTCGGCGTTCAGCCGGCCGATGGCGCCGAGCAGCGTGAAGGAGGCAACCACGCGATCACGCTGCGCGGAGATCAGCGTCGAGCGGGCGACCAACAGCTCCTGCTGCGCGTTGAGGACATCGAGCGTGGTGCGCTGGCCGACCTTGGCCTCCTCGCGCACGCCGCTGAGCGCCGTCTCCGCCGCCGCAACCTGAGCCTGCGCTGCCGCGATCTGCGCGCGCGAGGCTTCAAGCGCGCTCCAGGCGGCCACGACCTGTGCCCGGACCTGCTCGCGGGTGATATCAGCCTCCAGACGGCGCTGCCCGGCCACTTCCTTCGCCTGACGGGTGCGGGCATAGACCTGGCCGCCCTCGTAGATCGGCACGGTCAACCGACCGACCACCGAAGCCGTGGTGCGGCGGTCGTCTTGCGTTTGCACATCATAGCGCTGGGCGACCGAGGCCGTGACACCGAGCGTCGGCAAGAGCTCGGCCTCCGCGACCTTCACCGCAATATCGGCGGCATCAACGTTGTGAAGCGCAGCGAGAATCGCGGGGTGCTGCGCCTGCGCAATACGGGCAGCGTCCTCGAGCCCGCGCGGCAGAACCCGTTCGACAGGCTTGGCCGGCTGAAGCCGACGCGGCTGAACGCCGACGATCTGACGATAGCGCCCGAGGCTGGCCTTCAGGTTTGCCTGCGCGGCGGCAGCCTGCGACTGCGCGCCGGCGAGCCTCGCCTCGGACTGCGCCACGTCGGTGCGGGTCACCTCGCCGACAGAGAAACGGTCACGCGTCTGGCGCAGCTGCTCCTGGAGCACCTCGACGTTGTTGTTGTTGAGGTTGAGGATCGCGGTGTCACGGAGGACGTTCATATAGGCTGTTGCCGCATCGAGCAGCACGGTCTGCTCGGCAACGCGCAACTGCTGCCTTCCGGCCAGCACCAGACTTTCCGCCTGGCTGACCGCGTTGCCGGTCCGCCAGGCGTTCCACAGCGTCTGATCGACCTGCACGCCGACACCGCGGGGATAGCCGTTGAAGCGGCTGTTGCCGCGGCCGGGCGTGAAACTGTCGATGTTCTGGGCGCCGAGGTCGGCCGTCCCCGTGATGCGTGGACGATATCCGGAGAGCGCCTGCGGGACGTTTTCGTTGGTCGCGCGAAGGGCAGCTCTCTGGGCGTTCAACGTCGGATTGGCGCTGTAGGCCCGGGCGAGAGCCGCCTCGAGCGTTTCTGCCGCCTTCGCCGGGATCGGCACGCCCGCCATGCCAAACAGCAGCGCAGCCGCCGCACAGGAACGTATCACGCCAACGGTCAACGAGCGCATGTTTTCCGCCTCTTTCGCCCGAGCTTCTGTCGCGCCCGCATCATCATGGCTGGTCGCAACGCCCGTGGATGACCCGGACTCGCAGCCCCCGCTTTCTAGACCGCGCGATCTGCGCACGCCAACAGCCTCGCCAACGGTGCCGGACCGAATTTCGTTCTGCGACGCAAAAATGCGACACTGCTTGGCCACAGAGCCCGATCTTCGGTGCCGAATCGTCACAGTGCGAAGGCCGGCTCGCGACGAAACGCCGCGAGCGGCGGTCCGGCCGCATCGAAGACAGGACGTCCCGATACAACATCGTGCGAACGGTGATAAAGCATGACGCGCCCCGACCGGCCGAGCCCCTCGATCGCGACCATCCGGCCGCCATCGGCAAGCAAAGGGTGCAAGGCGCGCGGCGACACCTCGCAGGCGCCGTGAACGAAGATCGCGTCGAAGAGGCCGGCCGCAGACGCGACCACGTTCACGTGGTTGCGACCGGCCGCGGCGAGCGCCTGCTTCGCGGCGGCGCGCAGCGCCTCTTCGGATTCTGCGAGCACCGCGCTCGCGCCCATGGCATCCGCCACCGCCGCTACATAGCCGGTGCCGCCCTGCACCTCGAGCAGGCGTTCGCCGGGCCGCAGATCGAGCGCTTGAAGCATGCGTCCCGCCGTCATCGGCGGCAGCAGCGCGCGTCCAGGAGCCCCGAACGCATCGAGCGCGATCGGTTGATCGATGTAGGCGAGCGGACGCATCGCCTCAGGCACGAAAAGCTCGCGCGGCACCTGCGCCATCGCCGCGAGGACATCACGCCGGGTTACATCGTAGGTGCGCAGTTGGCCGTCCACCATGTTCCGGCGCAATGCGGCGAAATCGATCATCGATGGGTCCCCCATGCTCGCAAGGCCGTCCGTGCCCCTCGCCGACCCGTCGATGAAGCCCAGAGGATCAGGCATACCAGACGACCGCGCCCCGCCGCCTTCTGGAAGAGGCCTCATGAAAAGGCAAGGGCTGCCATGAAACGAGTATCGACGCGGAAAGCCGTGACGGGTCGCGCACCGGCCCGCGCCGGACACAAGCCGCAAACCGGGGCAGGAAGAGATCGCGCGATGAGTGGAGGCCTCGCCCGGAATCGAACCGGGGTGCAAGGATTTGCAGTCCTCTGCGTAACCACTCCGCCACGAGGCCGTCCCAAGGCGCCCGGCAGCGGCAACCCCGGCGCGGATCGCGCTATAGCAACAAGGCACGCGATCCGGCAAGCCGGCATTGCAGCACAGCGCAGCAGAAGCCCTAACCCCGCGCATCATGCAATCCGGGCAGGAATTTCCAGCGACAATCGCCGCATCGGCCCTTGCACGCGGCGCGCGGGCTCTGTATGTCACCCGCCACCTGTTCCGGGCTAGCTCAGCGGTAGAGCATCCGACTGTTAATCGGATGGTCGCAGGTTCGAATCCTGCGCCCGGAGCCACCTTCCCGCAAGGCCGCGCCGTCTTTCAGGAGGACTGCGCGGCCTTGTCTGTCTGGAGCGGCGATCGAGCTCACCTGGCGGGCTCGGTTCCTCAGATTGTGGCCTTGTCAGCGCTGGCCGATGGCGCGCTGACGCCTATAACCGGGCCATGACCTCGCATTCGAGCACGTCCGCCCCCGTCGTCGTCTGGTTCCGCGAGGATTTGCGCCTTGCCGACAATCCCGCGCTTCAGGCCGCCCTTGATCGAAGGGCTCCCGTGGTCTGCGTCTACGTGCTGGAAAGCGATCCGTCCTTGCGGCCGCTCGGCGGAGCTGCGCGCTGGTGGCTGGCGTCATCGCTGCGGGCGCTCGATCGATCACTCGCACGATGCGGGGCGAATCTGGTGGTGCTGCGCGGCGAATCGGCTTCGCTGATACCGGCCATCGCGGAGGCTGTCAGCGCCAGCACGGTGATGTGGAACCGTCGCTACGGCGGCCCGGAGCGCGCGCTCGATGCTGCCATCAAGGTTTCGCTTCAGGCGAGTGGGCGGGCAGCGGCAAGCTTCAACGGGCGGCTTCTGAATGAGCCTTGGGAGATCACGACCCGCAGCGGCGACCCGATGAAGGTGTTCACGCCGTTCTGGCGCGCCGCGCGGGCGCGGGGCGAACCGTCAGCGCCGATCGGGGCTCCGGACCTCGTCCCTGCCCTGCCCGATCTGGACGCCCGGCTTGCGACGGCGTCGATCACTCCCACCGGCATTGATGCGCTCGGGCTCGAGCCCAGCGCACCGGATTGGGCCGGCGGTCTGCGCGAGGCCTGGCGTCCCGGCGAGGATGGCGCGCGCGAGCGTCTGCGGCAATTCCTGACAGGCGGCCTGCGGGGCTATGCAGAGGCGCGCAACCGCCCCGACCTGCCGTCTACCTCCCGGCTGTCTCCGCATCTGCGTTTCGGTGAAATCAGCGTCCGGCAGTGCTGGCACGCTGCTGTGCAAGCCTTTCAATCAGGCGAAACAGGCGTCTGCGACGAAGACCTCAACGTATTTCTCAGCGAGCTCGGCTGGCGCGAGTTTTCCTATCATCTTCTGTTCCACATTCCGGCCTTTGCCATACGCAACCCCAACGCCCGCTTCGCCGCCTTTCCCTGGCGCACTGACAACGCCGCGCTCAGGGCCTGGCAGCGCGGCCGCACCGGCTACCCCGTCGTTGATGCCGGCATGCGACAGTTGCGGACGACCGGCTGGCCGCCCAATCGTGGTCCCACGATCGTGGG
>CAZDUL010000022.1:0-11803 GCA_964508635.1 uncultured Allobosea sp.
CGTGGGCTCGGGGATGTGTATAAGAGACCGGCGTGGTCCACGGCCCGCATCCCCGCCTCCTTCGGCCGGGGCTCGGTGCCGGCGTCGAGCAGCAGGCCGTTGCCGCGCATGACGACCGGGTTCGTCGCATCCGCGACCGCGCCGACGCCAAGACGACCGGTGACGGCGAAGTCGCGCGCAGCCGCGGCACCCCATCCCGCGCCGTCATGGACAGGAACGACTCAGGCCGCGCCGACGCTTGCGCGCCAGCCTGCCTTCGGCGTCAGATGCCGCCAGCCCTCGCCGAGAAACACCGCCACCGTTCCGCCCCGCCCGCTCCATGCGCCCTGCGGCGAAGCGGCAAGGGCGAAGGCCTGGCCCGGCTGCGGGGCGACAGGCGGCAACGCGGCGTCGAGGGCCTCCAGATGCAGCTGCAGATGCGCGTCGATGTCGACCAGCGCCTCGTTGTGCGTGACGTGCTTCTGCGCCTGTCCGGCAGCGATGAGGGGCAGTTCATGGCGGGGCGTGACGGCAAGCGACATCAATGGCTCCTGAAATGTGAAGCAGAATATTTTCCTATTAAAGGCATCCTGTCAAGACCCGACAGACCCGGCCAGCGTCGCGGCTTGCAGACGTTGCGGATAGGACTCGCCCCGATGGGCCGTGCGCCTTTACAATCGGGCTGCCGAGCGTCTATTCAGCGCGTCGTGCCGGCGGCCCTTGCGAACCTTCCGCAGCGCTCCGGATGTTCGACGGTTCGACAACGGGAGCCATCCGGCCCGGCGCGCTGGCCGGCATCCCATTCGGCTCCGGTGCAACTCCCAGACGCCGCATGCGGCAGGTTGGCATGAGCGCTCTCGACACCTCGCAGCCCGCCCTCTGGTCGGCGATGTTCATGGACTGGCGCAATGCATATGCCCGGCGCCGGCTTGGCGTCATGCTGGCCGTGGACGATGTGCGCCGGCGTTATCGCCGCTCCATCCTCGGCCCGCTCTGGCTGACGCTGTCGATGGGGATCATGATCGGCGCGATGGGGCTGCTCTACGGCGCCATCCTGAACGTTCCGCTGGAGCGCTACTTTCCATTCCTCGCGGTCGGGCTGGTGTTCTGGAGCTTCATCTCGGCGACGATTTCGGAAAGCACCACCTGCTTCGTCGACAGCGCGATGCTGTCGCGCCAGATGCCCTTGCCCTGGTCCCTCCTCGTGATCCGGCTGGTGCTGCGCAACCTGCTGATGCTTGCCCACAATGTCGCAATCATCGTCTTGGTGTTGGCGATCTTCCGCATCTGGCCGGGCATGCCCATGCTCGCGCTGCCGTTCACGCTTGCGCTTGTGGTCCTCCTGCTCACCATGGTCAGCCTGTTCCTTGCCGTCATCGGCGCGCGGTTCCGCGACATGGCGCCGATCGTCCAGAACGGGCTTCAGGTGGCGTTCTTCGTCACCCCGATCCTGTGGATGCCGGAAGCGCTTTCGGCGGGCCGGGCCGCCTTCATCTGGCTGGTCGACTACAACCCGTTCCATCACGTGCTGGAGATCGTGCGCCGTCCGATGCTCGGGGAGTGGCCGACGCTTCTCAACATCTCGGTCGTGCTGGGCCTCACCGCCCTGATGGCGGCCCTTGCGCTGGCCGTCTTCGCGCGCGGCCGCTCGCGCATCATCTTCTGGTGCTGAGCGATGAACGACATGCGCCACGACGCCCCGCAGATGGCACAGCCGGCTCCCGTCGCGCCCCCGCTCGACGGCGTGCACGCAACGACGGGGCTGGCGCCCGTGATATCGTTGCGGGACGCCACCCTCTCGATCCCGATCTACGGCATCGACAGCCGTTCGCTGAAGAAGACCCTGATCAGCATGAGCTCGGCCGGCCGCATCGCCACCGACGCCATTTCCGGGCTGACGCAGATCGAGGCGATCAACGGTGTCAGCCTCGACATCCATCCCGGCGAGCGGGTCGGCATCATCGGCCGCAACGGTTCCGGCAAGTCGACCATGCTGCGCCTGCTTTCGGGCATCTATGAACCCACGCGCGGCAGCGTCGTTGTGCGCGGCTCGGTCGCGCCGCTGCTCGATATCGGGCTCGGCATCGACGACGACCTCACCGGCCGCGAGAACATCGCGCTGCGCGCCACGCTGCTGGGTCTTCCCGCCGCGAGGCTCCCCGCGATCGAGCGCGAGGTGGTGGAGTTCACCGAACTCGGCCCCTTCATCGACCTTCCCGTGCGGACCTATTCGTCAGGCATGCGCATGCGCATCGCGTTTGCTGTGTCGAGCTGCATCGACCCCGACATCCTGCTGCTGGACGAGTGGATCTCCACCGGGGACGCGCACTTCATCCGCAAGGCCGAGGATCGGCTCAACGGCCTGATCGAACGCATCAAGGTGCTGGTTCTCGCCACCCATGCGCCCGACGTCGTGCGACACACCTGCAACCGCGCCATCGTGATGGATCAAGGCCGCATCGCCTTCGACGGCGCGGTCGAGGAAGCGCTGGCCTTCTACCACCACATGCCGTGAGGGTGGCCGCAACGATGGCGGGCGAGGAAGGTGGGACGGCCGCGCGCCCGGCCGATGTCAGCGCCGGCTGGCGGTAACCGCGACGCCATTGGAGTTGAACCCGGACAACGAGCGGCCATCGGGGGACAACCAGAGGAAATCCTGAAGCCCGGGAGCCCGATAATAGAGCACGAGGGCGCGCCCGCCGAAGAAGACATACCGGCCAGCTTCCTCGCCATTGACCGTGAACACCGCGTCCTCGCGGAAGTGAACCTCCCAGCCGGTGAACCAGGACCACGAGCCGGTCATCACGCCGCTGTCGCCGAACGCGCCTCGCATCAGCCGCGCGAAATTGGCGAACGACATGGTGCTGAACGCCCAGTTCGCGTTAGGTCGAGCCTGCGCGATGTCGTGGTCCCGCATCTCCTGCTCGTCCCAATGGGGCCAGAAACCCCACGAGTTCCGATAGAGCTCGCGCAGAAGATCGCGCGGCTGCAGATGCATCGGCGCGCGGACGGCCGCCGGTTCGGCTCCGCCAAGCCAGAATCGCCATGCCAACGGATCGGCGAATACGGCATAGGGCGTCTGCACATAGCTTCTCGCCTTCGCCTCGGACGGATGCTCCAGCAGGTCAAGCGGCACGAAGGGCTCGTGTAGGTAATGAACGGACAGGCCGAACAGGTCCGCTTCCTGCAGGACGCCCGAGGACACGCCTATGAACAGCAGGTCGTGAGTCCCGCAGAAAAGATCGTAGATGTTGTCCTGCACGATGCCGATCTCCGCCTCGAACACCGCGCGCAGAAAGGCCCGGTCGCGGGCGATGGCGGGGGGAGCGGCATAGGGATGCGGCTTGTAGAACACGCTGCGGCGCCCGACCGCCTCACGTAATTCATCGGAATACAAGGTCAGTTCGAGACGCCGTCCGGTCTTGCGGTCAATCAGCGACAGGTCGAAATCCACCTGCCCGACCACGAGAGCGGCCCCGTCGAGGTGCCCGAACTGGGGCGACGGATCGCGCAGTTTCGAGCGCAGCCGCACGAGATCCGCGGTCGCCATGGCTTCGGTCCTCGAAACCCCGTCGCGCCGGATCCGCTGGCCGATGTCGCCATCGTTCGTCGTCAACGCCAGTATGAGATCGTTGGCGAACCGGATCGGACTGAGCCGGAACTCGAGGTAGCTCTGGCCATGCCTGCCGAGCACATCGATGACCGAGGGCGGCGCCTCATGGATGATCCACAGCTGACCGTCCTGCCGCAACCGCGCGGACAGTTCGCTTGACAGCACGCCATCATCGAGATGGGCGTATCGAGCCGTCGCGAGGTCGTCATCGACCGGAAACCCGAACATCTCGGCCAGCGAAACGCTGGCATAGTCAGTTTCGTGCCCCGACTGCTGGATGGCGTACCGGATGATGCGCTCATGAAGCGCGTCAAACCTTGCGATGCCGGAGCGCAGATCGTTTCGCAGATAGATAACCGAAGTCCGCACCCGCGAGTCCTCATCGTGGAGGCTATCGCACCCGCGTGGCGTTGATCGGCACGCCGGCGGCCGAGTAACCTGTCAATGTCCGGCCTTCACTGTCGAGCGTCACATAGTCGACGAACCGACCGTTGTCATGAATCAGGATGAAGTGACGGGCCGATGTGGCGAAGTAGTGACCAGCCGGCCTGCCATTGAAGGTGAAGGAGCCGTTCTTGATGAACCGCACCTGAGCCCCTCCCATCCAAGTCCAATCACCCACGACCGGCGCAAGCGACGCTCCGCGGCCGGAGCCGGACAGGTCGCCTGCGAAGAAACCCGCCATGAACCCCGCGACGCCGCCCGCGATTGCGCCGGCTGTCGCCGCGGCGATCCAGCCGCGCCGGGCGATCGGGCCCTGCCCCGCCGGACGCCCGGCCGCTGCGGATCCGGCGGGGCCAGGCGCAGGGACGTGGTTGGCCTTGGGGCGTCCGCCGTCGCGCGAGGTCGCCGGGCCTGCGGCGCCGCCCCCGGACGGAGGCGATGCAGCGATGCTGGCCGATGCGGACGGCCTCGCCGCAGTCCCCCTGACGTCGGCGACCGCCTCGCGGGGCGCGCTTTCCTCGGTGGACCGCGCGGAGACGGCCCGCTCCGCCGAAGCCCGTTCCGCTGCCAGCGCCGCCTCGGCCTCGGTCAGAGCCGCATTCAGGTCGAACGAAGGATCGTCCATGCGCGAGCAGACGTCGACGATGGCGATGTTGGCCGCCATGATCGCCGCCTTGCGCAGGTCGGGATCGGCATAACCCTCCATGACGTGCTTCTCCAGCACGGCCCGACAGAGCTCGCCGAAGGCTTCGGCCTGGACCTCGCCGCGCGCGCGCTCGAAGCCGAGGCGCTTCAGGACATAGACCCGGTAGGCTGTGGGGCTGGTGGACATGGTTGTGCAAGGTCCGACGGATTGGAAGTTTCTCTCGTAGCGCGCGGGTCGACCGCCGCTCAAGTCGTCGAATGCACGGTTTTCGTATGTGAACCGCTTGCCGCCGCCGATGGCGCTGTCAAAAATATGACCCTTTCGGCATTCGGGAAGCCTGATAACTTGCGTCAGCTTACGATGAGAATGATTTTCAATAATGGGAACGGGCAGGGCAGTGCGCGTCTGTCGCATGCCCGCCTCTTCGTCAGTCGGTGAAACGATTGGATTGGCAGTGGTTTGAACTGCTGATGGGCAGTCGGTGGTTTCCTCCCGCTGGCACGAGAACCCGTCCTCATTTGCGGACGCCACGCCAGGAGGGCGTCATGGCCACCGACTCCGTTCTCGCGCCGATACCCGGCGACGATCGCGAAGTCCTGTTCGACGGGCTCGTTGTCAACACGACATCCGCGAGGCTGATCACGCTGACCAACGTCAAAGGGCTGCGATGAGGGTTGTCGGCAGCGGCTTCACCTTCGACGGCGTCTGGTCGGCCGGCACGGTCACGGGCGTGCGGATCGTCTCGGCCGACAATGTGACGCTGCTGGCCCAGCTCACCGGCGTTTCAATCGGGGCGACGTCGCTTCATAACGCGATGGCCGGTCCGGTGGCGCACTACGTCCTGCCATGGAGTCTGCTGCTCGGCGGCAAATACGGAAGCGATTTCATCAGCCCCGGGCCGGGAAACGACACGGTGAATGGCGGCTCCGGGAGCGACTGGCTCTCGTATCACGCCCGCGTCAACGAGTATCCGGCTTTCACCTTTGCAGTCGTGAACGTCGATCTCGCGCTCACGACCGTCACGGACGCATGGGGCTTCACTGACACGCTCTCAAGCATCGAGAACGTGCGCGGCACCGATCTGAACGACACGCTGCGAGGCAATTGCCGCGACAACGGCTTCCGGGTCATGGACGGCGCCGACACGATCGACGGCCGGGGCGTTTTCGATACCGTTGAGCATTTCCGGGACGCCCGTTTCGGCGGAATGGTCGGTGTCACCGTCAACCTTGCGACCGGCGTCGCCATCGACGGCTTCGGCAAGACCGGCACAATCAGCGGCATTGCGAACGTGGTCGGCAGCGCAGGCATGGCTGGTTAGGCACCCCCCGATCGACGTTCGGCTAAAGCATGGCGCAACGTCCGCGCATGCTGGACAAGGGCGGTCTCATCTGACAATCCGGCGCGACAGGCAGCTTTGGCGCGCCGGCTTTCCTCCGCGCCGCGCCCCGTGGAGGTCCTCCGTTGCAGCAACTGTCCCTCAGCGCGGTTCGTGAGGTTCCGTTATCCCTGGCAAGGGTCGCGGCCGCCATCGAGAAGCCGTCAGACTATCCGTTGTGGATCCCCGGCGTGGCCGAGGTGAAGAATGTCCGCAACGACGGTTCGTTCGACTGCGCTTTCCGCTTCGCGATCTTCTCGCTCAACTTCAAGGTCGAGCGCGAGAATGTGGACGACACGCACTATGTCTTCCGCACCAAGGCGATCGTCGTGGGCAACGTCGTCGGCACCCTCGCACTTGAGCCGGTTGCTCGCGACGCCACCAGCATCACCGTGTCGCTGGAGGGCGCGGTGAGGGCAAAGTCGCTGGCGACCATGGCCAATTCGTTCTTCGAGCGCGCCGCGGACGTGATCTGCGCCCGCCTTGTCGAACACCTGTCTGCCTGACAGCGCCGCGATGAAGCGCTACCTCGGCCTTTATCTGTCGCTTGCCCTTGTTGCGGCGTTCCTCTCGGTTCTGCTGCAATCGCGCGGCTCCTGGGACGACAGCGCGATCAAGGCCATGCTCGTTCCCGTCGCCCGCGTCTTCCTCGATCTGTTCAATTCGCCGGCGACGGCCGTCATCCTGTCCGCGGCGATCGTCATCACCGGACTGGCCTTGTCGGCGAGCTTCTGGTTCGGTCGCGTCAGGCCGGTCACGCGCGAGCTGCAGGAGCTTGGCGAGGTCGCCAGCACACTGAAACAGCTGCCCGGGCCGGACGAACGGCGCCGACGGCTCGCCGATCTGTTCGATCGTTCCGGCATCATGCGGCGCGAACTGGCCCTCTATGCCGCGCAGGTCGAGCGGTCACCCCCGGATCGCGAAGCGCCGATAAGGGTCCGTGCCGGGGATTATCTCGATATCGCGGCGATCGAGCGGGCGGGTGTCGGCCTCGCCAGCTTCGGGCAGCTGTCCTCGCATGTGGTCGGCATCGGCCTGGTGCTGACCTTCTGCGGGCTGGTGGCGGGACTTTACTTCGCGAGCAAGGGCCTGGTCGCAGCCGATCTCGCCACGGCGCGGTTGTCGCTGGTTCAACTGCTCCAGGCTGCGACCTTCAAGTTTCTCACCTCGATCGCCGGCATCGCGACCTCAATCGTGATTGCGCTGGTGCATCAGCGCGCCGTGGCGCAGATCGTCACGGCGCTGGACGAGCTCAACATGACCCTCGACGAGATGACGGGGTAACCGAAATGGCGCCCCCTTCGTGCGACCGCGCCGGCCTCTATCCGCAGCGCAACCTCTATGTGCCGATGGCGGACCTGCTGGCGGGGCTGGTCTTCATCCTCATCATCGTCCTGCAGGCAGTGGCGCTGGTGGCACGCGAGGACTTCGCCCGCTCCGACGAGGTGCTGCGCGAAGCGCGGCGCATCGAAGAACGGCTTGCCCGCTTGCGCGCGATCGAGGCCAGCGAGGTGCGCCCGCGCGAGCAGCTCGAGGACACGTTGCGCGAGGTGGTGGCGGCGATCGCACGGGACCTGCGGGCGCGCGGCCTGCGGGCGGACGCATTGCCGGATGGCCGCCGCATAGCCATCGAGACGCCAGCGCTGGTCGGGCCAGCCGGCATCGGACCGGAGACGCGCGCCATCGCAGCCGCGCTCGGGGAAACGCTGGAGCGCTGGCGTCCCTGCCTTGACCTCGGCCGGCCGCGGGAGTGCCCCGGCGCGGGCCAGCCCGAGCTTTCGCTCTTGCTTGTGATGGCGAGCGCGCCTGGCGAGGGGGGCGGCGAGGCGGCCGGCGCCGCCGCGGCGGCGGCCCTTTTCGCCGAGATGGCCAGTTTGAAGCCCGGTCTGGTCACGGCGCGCAACAGGCAGGGCGCAAGCCTCATCGACATGCGCGGCCGCACCGGGTCCGCCCACGGGCTGGAACTGACCTTCGCGATCAGCCGGCCTCCGCTGCCGGCGGACATCCTGGACATCGGTCCGCGCTGAACGGCGCCGGGCCATCACACATGCCCGTGGCGAGTTTGCGCCGCATGTGTCAAATCACCGTCGTAAACAGATTGTTTACACGCGAGCTATGCGGGCCTTGGCCAGTCGTTGATTGCGGACGTTCGCGCAAGAGTTGCAACAGGGGGAGATTTTCCGATGGCGCTGAGCACAGGTGATCTGGGCTTTGTAGGGTTCAACGCCGATGGCACCGATGGCTTCGCGCTTGTCGCCTTGACGGATATCGCGGCTGGCGAAGTCATCATCTTCACCGACAACGAATGGTCGGGCTCGGCCTTCAACACGGGCGAGGGCGTGCTGACCTGGACGGTCGGCGCTTTGATCGCAGCCGGAACCGTGATCAACTTCGCCAACACGGCGGGGCCGAACCCGACCATCGCGGTTGGGGCCGGCGCGCCAACGACCGCCGGATTGAGCCTTGCCGGCTCGCTCAATCTCGGGGTCTCCGCCGAAGTCCTGTATGTCGTCCAAGGGTCTGTTTCCGGCAGCGGAACCAGCGCGGTCGTGTCGCCGACGACCTTCATCACGGCGATCGCGAACGGAAGCGGCTCGAATGACGGCTTCTCGGCCGCCAACGGCCAGCTGCCGTCGTCGCTGACGCTGGGCGTCAACGCCATCGACCTGTCCGCGATCGACGGCGGCGCTGACGTTGCCGCGTTCAACGGGGCGCGCAGCGGCGCCAGCGATTTCGCGAGCTACCGCGCCAGCATCAACACGGCGGCGAACTGGATCAGCCAGGACGCATCCGGAAACCAGGACGCCGACGGCGTGCCCCCCGACGCGCCCTTCGACGCGACGCCCTTCACCATCTCGGGCGGCGGCCCCGGGACGACGATCTCCATCGCGCCGACGACGCTTGCCCAGCTCGAAGGCAACAGCGGCTCGACCGCCTTCTCCTTCACGGTATCGCGCAGCAACACGGCCACTGACACGGGCGTCACCGTCACGATCACCGGCGGCGCCGGCTTCAACGCCGCCGACATCGCAAGCGTCACGGTCGATGGGACGCCGGTCGCCGGCTTTGCGCTGGGCACGGGCTTCAACGTTCCGCTGACCGGCGCGGCAAGCAGCGCAACCGTGGCGGTTCACGTCGTGGGCGACACCATCGGAGAAGCCGACGAGACCTTCACGGTCGCCCTGTCCGATCCGACCAATGGCGCGACGCTCGCAGTCTCCTCGGCGACCGGCACCGTGCTCAACGACGATACGGTCATCACGCGCATCCATGCAATCCAGGGCAGTGGCAGCGCATCCCCGATCCAGGGTTCGACCGTCACCATCCGCGCGGTCGTCACGGCCGATTTCCAGAACGGACCCGCCGCCGCGCCACGCCGCAATCTCGATGGCTTCTTCGTGCAGGAGTTGCCTGCCAACCAGGATTCCGATCCGAATACCTCCGAGGGCATCTTCGTCTTTCAGGGAACCGGCAACCTGACGGGCCCGGACGTCAATGTCGGCGACATCGTCGAGGTCACCGGCACGGTCTCCGAGTTCGATGGCGAAACCCAGCTGGGCAGCATCACCAACATCACGGTCGTCCAGCCCGGTGCGCTGACCGCAGCGCAGGTTGCGGATCTCGCCACCCCATTGAGCCTTGTTGGCGCCAATCTGGAGAGCGTCGAGGGCATGCTCGTGCGGCTGACGGATACCTTCACCGTCACCGAGACCTTCAACCTCGACCGCTTCGGCGAGTTCCGCGCCGTGGTCGGTCCACGGCCCTATCAGTACACCCAGCTCAACGCCCCGACGGATGCCGCCGCCTACAATACCTATGTGGCGGAGGTGAATGCGCGCTCGCTGACCTTCGACGACGCGCGCAACGTGCAGAATCCCGATCCGCTCACCGTCCTCGGCAATACCCTGAGCGCGAGCAGCACCTTCAGCCATGGCGACACCTTCGCCAACGCTGTCGGCATCATGGACTATGGCTTTGGCTCGTTCCGCCTCCAGCCGACGCAGGCGATCACGGTCACGGATACGAATCCGCGCGACGAGGCCGCGCCCAATCTCGGTGCGCCGCTGACGATCGCGTCTTTCAACGTGCTGAACTTCTTCACGACCCCGAATCTTCGCGGCGTCAACGATCGGGCGGTCGGCGGCGGCAACCCGCTTCCGGTCTCGGCCAACGACGAGTTCCAGCGACAGGCGGCCAAGCTGATCGGCACCCTGGCCGAAATGGACGCCGATGTGGTCGGGCTGATCGAACTGGAGAACCAGTTCAGCGAGGCCGGCAATCCGGGCGCCGTTGCGGCGGCATCCGGCCAGACATCGATCCAGTACATCGTCACGCAACTCAACGCACGGTTCGGGGCCGGAACCTACGATTGGGTCCGGCCGGGCGGCAACACGCTCGGCGGCGACCAGATCGCCGTCGGCCTGATCTTCAAGCCGTCCAAGGTGACGCTCAAGGGCGTGGCGAGCCTGGATGATTCCGCCCTGCCCGGCCTCGGCCTCGGGAGTCTGCTGGGCAGCGATGGCCTTGGCGTGTTCAACGGAACCAACACCAGCCGCGTGCCGCTGACGGCGACGTTCGAGGAGATCGCAACCGGCGAGAGCTTCACCGTCTCGGTCAACCATTTCAAGTCCAAGAGCGGCTCCGGCTCCGGCCTCGACGCAAATGCCGGGGACGGCGCAGGCTCCTGGAACAACCAGCGTCTGGAGGCGGCGACAGCACTATCCACATGGCTCGCCACCAACCCGACCGGCGACACGTCCGGGCGTCACCTCATCATCGGCGATCTCAACGCCTATGCGAAGGAAGCGCCGCTGACCTATCTGCTCGGTCTCGGCTACACGGATCTGGCGCAGGCATTGGTCGGTCCGACGGCGTATTCCTATGTCTTCGACGGCTATATCGGCACGCTGGATTATGGGCTCGCCTCCGCCGGCTTCAGCGAGTTCTTCACGGCCGCAGCCGACTGGCACATCAACTCGGACGAGGCGGACGCCTTCGACTACAACCTGGATTTCCGCAGCACCGATCTGCGCAATCTGTTCGATCCGCTCACCCCGATCCGGACCTCGGACCATGATCCGTTCCTGATGGGGCTGGACCTCACCACCAACTTCGCGCGCTTCTCGAGCGCGACCTTCACCGGCGTGCGTGAGCTGTCGTCGCGTTCCTTCGACACGGTCGCAGGCAGCGCCTCGCCGGGCGACGCCATCGACGTGCTGCGCGAGGCGGCTCTGGGCGACATCGGCGCCCGGACCATCGCCGTGAACAATCTGACCATCCGCGCCGATGGTCCGGCGTTCACTGCACGCTTCAATCTGTCCGGCGCGGCCACGGTCCTCACGCTCGCGGGCACGGCGGACATGACCGCGTTCGGTCAGGAGCCGACGGCCGACGCCATCACCGGAAACGCCGGCGCCAACTTCCTCGACGGACTGGGCGGCGCCGACACGCTCCTCGGCGGAGCCGGCGACGACACCCTCATCGCCGGTCTCGGCGACGATCTGGCGGACGGTGGAGAAGACAACGACATCGTGCTGGGCTGGTTCGGGGCCGACACGCTGCGCGGCGGAGCAGGCAACGACTTCCTGCACGGCGAACAGGGCAATGACAGCCTCACGGGCGACGACGGCGGCGACACGCTCTTCGGCGGCGACGGCGACGACACGCTCGAGGGCGGCGCAGGCGACGACTTCCACGACGGTTTCGAGGGCGCCGACCTGATCCGCGGCGGCGCTGGCAACGA
>CAZDUL010000023.1:0-25152 GCA_964508635.1 uncultured Allobosea sp.
GTCGGGGCGGTTCGGCAAGGTGCGTCACCGCGTGCCCATGCTGTCGCTCGACAACAGCTTCAGCGATCAGGACGTGGCCGATTTCGTTGCCCGGATCCGCAATTTCCTGGGGCTTGCGGCCGACGAACCCGTCGCGATGACCGCCGAGCCGAAGATCGACGGGCTGTCGCTGTCGCTGCGCTACGAGGCGGGACAGCTGGTGCAGGCTGCCACGCGCGGCGATGGCGAGGAGGGCGAGGACGTCACCGCCAACGCCCGCACCGTGCGCGACATCCCGCATCGGCTGGTCGGAGACCTGCCGGCCGTGTTCGAGGTGCGTGGCGAGGTCTATATCGGCCATGCGGATTTCCAGGTCCTGAACGCGCGCCAGCGGGAGGCGGGCGAGCGCGAATTCGCCAATCCGCGCAATGCGGCGGCGGGCTCGTTGCGCCAGCTGGACCCGGCCATCACCGCTGCCCGGCCCCTGCGCTTCTTCGCCTATGGCTATGGCGAGGCGTCCGGGCTGCCGGCCGACACGCAGACCGGCATCGTCGAGGCCTTCGCGCGCTGGGGTCTGCCGACCAACCCGCTGATGCGCCGCTGCGACAGCGTCGATGCGCTGCTGGCGCATTACCGCGCCATCGAGGCGGGACGCGCGACCTTGGGCTACGACATCGACGGCGTGGTCTACAAGGTCGACCGGATCGACTGGCAGCGGCGGCTGGGCTTCGTCGGGCGCGCGCCGCGCTGGGCAACGGCCCACAAGTTCCCGGCGGAGAAAGCGACAACGCTGATCGAGGCCATCGAGATCCAGGTCGGGCGCACCGGCGCGCTGACTCCCGTCGCGAAGCTGAAGCCTGTGACCGGCGGCGGCGTGGTCGTTGCGAATGCGACGCTGCACAACGCCGACGAGATCGCCAGGCTCGATGTGCGCGTCGGCGACACGGTGGTGGTGCAGCGCGCTGGGGACGTGATCCCGCAGGTGGTCGAGGTGGTTGCGAGCGCGCGTCCTGAAGGTGCGGTGCCTTACGTGTTCCCCGACAGGTGCCCCTGCGAGCTGAAGAGCCCGGTGGTCAAGGAAATCACGGCCTCCGGCGCCGAGAGCGTGGTGCGCCGCTGCACCGGCGAGTTCGCCTGTCCGCACCAGCGCATCGAGCATCTGAAGCATGTCTGCTCGCGCCGCGCCTTCGACATCGAGGGTCTGGGCGACCGGCAGATCGAGTTCTTCTTCGAAAAGGGGCTGATCCGCGAGCCCGCCGACATCTTCACGCTGGAGCGGCGCGACAGCGATCCGGCCAACCTGCAGAAGATCCGCAACTTCGAGGGATTCGGCGAGGTTTCGACCCGCAACCTGTTCGCCGCCATCGCTGCACGGCGCACGATCAGCCTGGAGCGGCTGATCTTCGCGCTCGGCATCCGCCATGTCGGCGAGACGACCGCGAAGATGCTGGCGCGCAGCTACGGTTCATGGGCAGCCTTCGAGGCGGCGGCGCTCAGGGTGGCTGCGGGCGACGAAGAGGCCGCGGCCGACATGGACGCGATCGACCAGATCGGCGAAACAGTGATCGAGTCCATCCGCCGCTACTTCGGCGAGGAGCACAACCGCGCCATCGTCGAGCGTCTGGTCGGCGAACTCACGGTGCTGGAGGCCGAGCGCACGGTGACGGAGTCTCCAGTGGCCGGCAAGACGGTGGTGTTCACCGGCGCGCTGGAGAAGATGACGCGAGACGAGGCCAAGGCCATGGCCGAGCGGCTGGGCGCCCGGGTGGCAGGCTCGGTCTCCAGGAAGACCGATCTGGTGGTGGCAGGGCCCGGTGCAGGGTCCAAGCTCAAGGCGGCTGGCGAGCTCGGCATACAGGTCATCGACGAGGAGGCCTGGCTCAGGCTCGTCGGCGGCTGAGCCGCCCCGTCAGTTCCCGACGAGGCCGGCTGCCGGCGGGCCGAGCGCGCCGATGCGGCCCGTGTCGAGATGGGGCGCCAGCAGCGTGCGGAAGGCGTGGGCGATCTGCCCGTATTCCTCGACGCAACCGTTGGCGCGCCAGGCTGGGAGTTCGCTCATCGCGACGAGATCGCGGTAGGCGTCCGGCCTGAAACCGGCGGCGTGGCAGACCACCGAGTACATCCGCTGCAGGGGCGTGGAGTGCGCGCCGCCGTAAAGCCGGCTCGGCACGGTGCGCGCCTCGAGCGTGGCGAGGTCGGAAAAGGTGCGGGCCTGCGCGTCGACCAGATAGGAATAAGCGACGCCGCGGATCATCTCGGGCGCGGCATCACCATACAGGTTGAGGATGGCGAAGGTCGCCATCATGTCTGCGGCGTCCTCCTCGCGCCCCATCAGCGGCGTTCGGAACATCTCGAACAGTGCGTGGGCGCCCTCGTGCAGGAAGACGTCGGCGACGGCGCCGGCAAGCGCGCCGCGCTCGCTCACCCAGTCGGGACGCCGATCGCTGACGGCGTTGTCATGGGCGGTCTGCAGATATTCGTAACAGACGGTGACGACGCCCTCGCGATACCATGCGCCGCCGCGCCCGTCGCAACTGCGGGTGCGCAAGGTCAGCGGCTGCGGCAGACGGAATGACTCGAAGAACCGGCGGGCCGTCTCCAACGTCGCGTCGCTCTGGATGCGCGCGAAGGCCGCCTGATGGGCCGGATTGGTCGGCGGCTCGTGGATGACCGTTACGGCCGCAGATGCGGCAGCCGGCGTTTCGGCCGCGACCGGCGCCACGTTCCCGGTCGCCAGCGCGAGCGCCAGGATTACGGCCGAGACGATCCCTGCTTCCGGCCAGGCCATCGACGCCATCCCGTGTCGTTGTCCATCCCCGCCGGACATAGCGCAGCACCATGACAGGACACAGCCGCTCACGGCGACGTGAAGCCTCAAGGCGAGAGCTTCTCCAGTTCGCCGGGCAGCGCATAGGCCCATTGCGTGATGTCGCCGGCTCCGAGGCACATGATGTAGTCGCCATCGCCGGCGATGCCAGCGACGAGGCCGGCGAGCGCATCGCGGTTTTCGAGCGCCAGCACCTGCCGATGGCCGCGCGCCTTGAGCCCCGCCACCAGATCGTCCCGCGACGCCCCCTCGATCGGCTGTTCGCCGGCGGCGTAAACGGGCGCAACGATGACCGCGTCGGCGTCGTTGAAGCAGGTGCAGAAGTCGTTGAACAGCGAGGAAAGCCGCGTGTAGCGATGCGGCTGCACCACGGCGATGACCTTGCCGGAGGTGGCTGTCCGGGCGGCGCGCAGCACGGCTGCGATCTCGACCGGGTGATGGCCGTAATCGTCGAACACGGTTGCACCCTTCCAGCTTCCCGTGCGGGTGAAGCGGCGCTTGACCCCGCCGAAACCCGCCAGCCCGGCGCGGATGGCATCCGCCTCGACGCCGAGCTCATAGGCCACCGCGATGGCGGCGGTGGCGTTCAGGGCATTGTGCTGGCCGGGCATGGGCAGCACGAGGTCGGCGATCTCGCTCTCGCGGCCGCGCTTGCGGTCGCGCACCAGCACGCTGAACCGCGTCTGTCCGTTGGCGGTGTCGACATCGACAAGGCGCATGTCGGCCTGGGGATTCTCGCCATAGGTGATGACGCGGCGGTCCTCGATCAGACCGACCATGTCCTGAACGGTGGGGTGGTCGATGCACATCACCGCAAAGCCATAGAACGGCAGGTTCTCGACGAAGGAGCGGAACGCGCCCTTGATCGCATCGAAGGTCTTGAAGTGGTCGAGATGCTCGGGGTCGATGTTGGTGACGATGGCGACGTCCGCCGGCAGCTTCAGGAAGGTGCCGTCGCTCTCGTCGGCTTCCACCACCATCCAGTCGCCCGCACCCATGCGGGCGTTGGTGCCGTAGGCGTTGATGATGCCGCCATTGATGACGGTCGGATCGAGCCCGCCCTTGTCGAGCAGGGTCGCCACGAGCGAGGTGGTCGTGGTCTTGCCGTGGGTGCCGGCCACCGCGACGCAGGACTTCAGCCGCATCAGCTCGGCCAGCATCTGTGCGCGATGAACGACCGGCAGCCGCTTCTCGCGGGCGGCGGCGAGCTCCGGGTTGTCGCGCCGGATCGCGGTCGAGACCACTACGACCTCCGCCTCGCCGAGATGGGCGGCGTCATGGCCGACGAAGGTGCGGATCCCCTTCTCGTTCAGGCGCTTGACATTGTAGTTGTCGGCAGCGTCGGAGCCCTGCACCCGATAGCCCAGATTGTGCAGCACCTCGGCGATTCCGGACATGCCGATGCCGCCGATGCCGATGAAATGGATGGGGCCGAGTTGCGGCGGCAGCTTCATGGGGTTCGGCTTCCCTGTCGGAGGTTTTCGGGCAATGTTTGCGAGTGCCGGCGTTAGGCGCAGCCGGCGCGTGCGTCAATCGCGCCGTTCCACGGTCATCCCGGATTGCCGAGCGCGGTGTGGATCACGACATCGGCGAGGCGCTCGGCAGCATTGGCGATCCCGGCGCTCCTGGCTGCCCTTGCCTGCGCGGCAAGGCCGGACGGATCGGCCAGCAGACGCGACAGCTCCGCCGCGACGCGGTTCGGCGTGAACTCGGGCTGCGGGATCAGTTGCGCGGCGCCGATGGCCTCGAGCGAGCGCGCATTGGCCGCCTGATCCTGATCCAGCGCGCCAGGCAGCGGCACGAGGATCGAAGGCCGGCCGATGACGCCGAGTTCGGCGATGGTTGAGGCGCCGGAGCGCGAGATGACGAGCTGCGCCTCCGCCATCCGCTCCGGCAGGTCCTTGAAGAAGGGCTGGATCTGATGGCGCACGCCGAGCCGCTCATAGGTCTGGCGCACCCGCCGGTCGTCCTCGACGCGGGCCTGCTGCACGATGACCAGCCGGCCGCGCGCGTCCGGCGGCAGCTTCTCCAGCGCGGGCGGCATCACGTCCGCCATCACGCGCGCGCCCTGGCTGCCGCCGAACACCAGCACATGCAGATCGCCGCCTGCCACGGGCGGGACATAGGCTCTGGACGCGGCGTGAATCACGGCCGGGCGAACCGGATTGCCGACATGCACGCATTTCGCGCGCGCTGCCTGGCTGAGGCCGCCCACGCTGGCGAAGCCGGTGGCGATCACGTCGACGCGTCCGCTCAGGAAGCGGTTCGCGCGGCCGACCACCGCGTTCTGCTCGTGGATCAGCGTCGGCGTCCCGATGAGTGAGCCCGCAAGGACCGGCGGCACGGTGGGATAACCCCCGAAGCCGACGACGATATCCGGCTTGATCCGCCCGAGCAGCGTGCGCGCGGCGAGCACGCCCTTCGCCAGTTCGAGAAGCGCCTCGGCCTTGGCGACAAGGCCCGGCCGTGTCGGCGTGCCGGAGGGCACAGCGTGAACGGCCTCAGCCGGAAAGGCACCGGCGAACTCGATGGCGCGCCGGTCCGTGATCAGCTCCACGCGGTGGCCGCGCTTCTGCAGCACATGCGTCAGCGCCTCGGCCGGAAACAGGTGCCCGCCGGTGCCGCCAGCCGCGAGGACGATGGTGAGCGGCTGCATGCCTCAGGCCTGCACCGGCTGGCGTCCGTCCGCGCCCTGGCGCGTCCGGAACAGGTCGAACTCCTCCGCGCGCGGCCGCTTTCGCGTCAGCGCAATCAGGAAGCCGGTCGTCAGCGCCAGCGAGATGAGCGAGGAGCCGCCATAGGAGACGAAGGGCAGCGTCATGCCCTTGGCGGGCATCATGTCGACGTTGACGAGCATGTTGATGCTCGCCTGCACGCCGAACAGCAGGGCGAGACCCGCGACCGCGAAGCGCCGGAACGGATCATCCGATGCCTGTGCGATCCACAGCGCCCGCATGACGATGATCGCGAAGATCAGCACAAGCAGCAGGCAGACCGCCACGCCGAACTCCTCCGCCGTCACGGCAAAGATGAAGTCGGTGTGCGCCTCGGGCAAGATGCGCTTGATGCTGCCTTCGCCCGGCCCCTTGCCGAGAAAGCCACCCGCCGAGAAGCTTTCCAGGGCGGTGTCGATGTTGAAGCGATCCCCGGAATCCTTGTCGAGGAAACGTTCGATGCGTTCGCGCACATGCGGCACGAATTCGTAGGCCATGACGATGCCGACAAGACCGCACGCACCCAGCGCCAGCACCCAGAACCAGTGCAGCCCGGCGATGAAGAACAGCGCCGACCAGACCAGCGTCAACAGCATCGTCTGGCCGAAATCCGGCTGCAGGATCAGCGGCGTGATGGTGATCGGCAACAGCAGCAGCGCCAGCGCCGTCCCGGGCACGTCGCTGCGCCGCGAGCCCTCGGAGAAGGCCCAGGCCACGATCACCACGAAGGCGGGCTTCAGGAACTCCGAGGGCTGGATGGTCTGGCCGAGGACCGGCAGCCAGCGCCGCGCGCCCTTGACCTCCGGTCCGAAGAACAGCGTCAGGACGACGCCCACGAGCGCGCCGATGAACAGCACCAGCGCCAGGCGCCGGATCCAGCGCGGGGAGAGGAACGACACCGCGATCATCAGCGCCACGGCCGGAATCAGGAACATGGCCTGACGGTTGACGAAGAAGAAGGTCGGCAGGCCCAGCCGCTCGGCAACCGGCGGACCGCCCGCCATCAACAGCACGAGGCCGAACACCATGAGCGCGAAGATCGACGCCAGCAGCGTGCGGTCCACGCTCCACCACCAGCGGCCGAGCAGGGTCGGTTCAGCGCGGGACATCATGGCGACAACGCTCCGGGTGAAGGCGGCGCAAGGGCCGGCGCGTTTCGTCCGCGCCTTCGTTAACGCACCGCTCACCTTGGCCGCGGATCGTTAAGGGAAGGTTGCCGCGGGCGCTGCGGCTCCCGACGCACGGCAGGGAACGAGACAGGCATGGACCCACAACCCGCTTGACATAAAGATATGTTTATATCTTTCATCAAGCGATGGTATTAGCCATGCAGCAAGCCTTGCCCGACCTTCTCGCCGGCCTTCGGGCTGCGGGCGAGGAGACGCGGCTGCGCGTTCTGGCGCTGCTGGCGGGGGACGAACTGTCGGTGTCGGACATCACCGACATTCTCGGACAGTCCCAGCCGCGCGTGTCGCGCCACCTCAAGCTGCTGACGGAAGCCGGGTTGATCGAGCGGCACCGCGAGGGTGCCTGGGCCTATTTCCGCCTCGCCACGGGCACGGCGCAGGGCGCGCTCGCCCGGGCGCTGGCCGACAGCCTCGATCGGAACGACCCGGTTTTGGCGGCCGATCGGGCGCGGCTTGCCACGGTTCGCGCGCAACGCGCGGCGGCCGCGGAGGTCTATTTCAGCCGCATCGCGCGCGACTGGGACCGCGTGCGGTCGCTCCATGCGCCAGACGAGGCGGTCGAGGCCGCGATCCGCTCGGCGCTGGGCGATCAGCCGCTCGGCGCGCTGCTCGATCTCGGCACCGGCACGGGCCGGATGCTGCAGCTTTTCGCGCCGCGGGCCAGCCGAGCGGTGGGCATGGACGCCAGCCACGCGATGCTCGCGGTCGCCCGCGCCAATCTCGAACGAGCCGGCGTCACGGGCTGCGAACTGCGCCAGGGCGACATCTACGCGCTGCCCTTCGGCCGTGATGCCTTCGATGTGGTGCTGGTGCATCAGGTGCTGCACTTCCTCGATGATCCCGCCCGCGCCATCCGCGAGGCGGCGATGGCGCTCAAGCCCGGTGGGCGTTTGCTGATCGCGGATTTCGCGGCGCATGAGCTGGAGTTCCTGCGCAGCGAGCACGCCCATCGCCGGCTCGGCTTCACCGACGAACAGATCGGCGGCTGGCTTGCATCCTGTGGTCTTGGCCTCGCCGAAAGCCGCACGATCGGCAGTGGAACTGGCGATGCATCGGCCCTGACCGTGACCTTGTGGATCGGCCGCGATGGCCGATCTCCCGTGGCAAGCGGCGCTGCTGCCGCCGAACTGGAGACTGCCTGACATGGCTGAACACGCAGCCGCCCTTTCCGAGCGCCCGAGCCGCCGTTCCGGTGGTGGACTCAAGGTGTCGTTCGAGTTCTTTCCCCCCAAGACGCCGGAGATGGAGGCGTCGCTGTGGGAGGCCATCCGACGGCTCGAGCCGCTCGGCCCCAGCTTCGTCTCGGTGACCTACGGCGCTGGCGGCTCGACGCGCGAGCGCACCCACGCCACCGTCAAGCGCCTCGTGGAGGAAACCGCGCTGAAGCCTGCGGCCCATCTCACCTGCGTGTCCGCCTCGAAGGCGGAAGTGGACGCGGTGATCCGCGCCTACCGGGACGCCGGCGTGCGCCACATCGTGGCCCTGCGCGGCGATCCGCCTGGCGGCATCGGCACGCCATACGAACCGCACCCTGAGGGCTACCGCCAGACCTCCGATCTGGTGGCCGGCATCAAGGCCATCGGCGATTTCGAGGTGACGGTGTCGGCCTATCCCGAGAAGCACCCGGAAGCGCCCTCGCTCGATACCGACATCGACGCGCTGAAGAAGAAGGTCGATGCCGGCGCGACCCGTGCCATCACCCAGTTCTTCTTCGACAACGACCTCTACTTCCGCTACCTCGACAAGGTGCGCGCCCGCGGCATCGACATTCCGATCCTGCCGGGAATCGTGCCGGTTCAGAACTTCAGGCAGACGGCAGGCTTCGCAAGGAAGACCGGGGCCTCGGTGCCGCAATGGCTGGCCGATCGCTTCGCTGGTCTCGATGATGACCCTGCCACCCGCAAGCTCGTCGCGGCCGCCGTCTGCGCCGAGCAGGTGCTCGACCTGATCGACCGGGGCGTGTCCGATCTGCATTTCTACACCATGAACAAGGCCGATCTGGTCTACGCCATCTGCCACCTGGTCGGGATCAAGCCGCAGGCGCCCGCGCCCGCCATGGCTGCGGAATAGATCCAAGCGTCATGGCCGGGTCAGGCCCGGCCATCCATTGCCAACCTTGCCGGGGATGGTCCGGCCAGACCCGACCATGACCGCGCCGACAGACATGAACGCCATGCCCACGAATCCCTTTCCGACCGTCGACGGCCCTGCGATCGAGCGCGCGCTGCGCGAGGCGGCGCGTGAGCGCATCCTGATCATCGACGGCGCGATGGGCACGCAGATCCAGTCGCTGAAGCTCTCGGAAGGCGATTTCCGCGGCGAGCGCTTCAAGGGCTGGAATCACGACCTGAAGGGGAACAACGACCTTCTGGTGCTGACGCTTCCGGATGCGATCCGCGACATCCATCTGCGCTATTTCCGCGCCGGGGCCGACATCGTCGAGACCAACACCTTCTCCTCGACCGCGATCGCGCAGGCCGATTACCACATGGAGGCCCTCGCCTACGAGCTGAACGTCGAGGCGGCGCGCCTTGCCCGCGAGGCGGCGGCGATCGCCGAGCGCGAGGACGGGCGCTCGCGCTACGTCGCTGGCGCCATCGGCCCGACCAACCGCACCTTGTCGATCTCGCCGGATGTCAACAATCCCGGCTTCCGCGCCGTGACCTTCGACCAGGTGCGCGACAGTTATGCCGAGCAGGTGCGCGGACTGATCGACGGCGGCGTTCATCTCATCCTGATCGAGACGATCTTCGACACGCTGAATGCCAAGGCCGCCATCGTGGCGATGGAGCAGGTCTTTGCGCAGAAGGGTCTGCGCCTGCCGGTGATGATCTCCGGCACGATCACCGACCTGTCCGGCCGCACGCTCTCCGGCCAGACCACGGAAGCCTTCTGGTACTCGCTTCGCCATGCGAGGCCGCTGACCATCGGGCTCAACTGCGCGCTCGGCGCACGCGAGATGCGCGCCCACATTGCCGATCTCGCCCGCGTCGCCGACACGCTGGTCTGCGCCTATCCCAATGCCGGCCTGCCCAACGAGTTCGGCCTCTACGACGAGCGGCCCGAGGCCACCGCGCACATGCTGGCCGAATTCGCGGATGCGGGGCTGGTCAACATGGTCGGCGGCTGCTGCGGCACCACGCCGGAGCACATCGCGGCCATCGCCGAGGCGGTGAAGGGCAAGGCCCCGCGGCCCATCCCCGAGCAGAAGGTGATGATGCGGCTCGCGGGACTCGAGCCGTTCCGGCTCGACGAGACCATTCCCTTCGTCAATGTCGGCGAGCGCACGAACGTCACGGGTTCGGCCCGGTTCCGCAAGCTGATCAAGGAGGGCGACTATGCCGCAGCCCTCGAGGTGGCGCGCGATCAGGTCAACAACGGCGCGCAGGTCATCGACGTCAACATGGACGAGGGCCTGCTCGATTCCGAGAAGGCGATGGTCGAGTTCCTGAACCTCGTCGCCAGCGAGCCCGACATCAGCCGCGTGCCGATCATGGTGGACTCCTCGAAGTTCCACGTCATCGAGGCGGGCCTCAAGACCATCCAGGGCAAGCCGATCGTCAATTCGATCTCGCTGAAGGAGGGCGAGGCGGCCTTCATCGCGCAGGCCGAGACCTGCAAGCGCTACGGAGCGGCGGTGGTCGTCATGGCCTTCGACGAGAAGGGCCAGGCCGACACCTATGATCGCAAGGTCGAGATCTGCACCCGCGCCTACGACATCCTCGTCAACCGCGTCGGCTTACCGCCGGAGGACATCGTCTTCGATCCCAACATCTTCGCGGTCGCCACAGGCATCGAGGAACACAACGACTACGGCAACGCCTTCATCGAAGCCACCCGCACCATCCGCCGGACCTTGCCCCATGCGCATGTCTCGGGCGGCGTGTCGAACCTGTCGTTCGCCTTCCGGGGCAACGAGCCCGTTCGCGAGGCGATGCACACCGTGTTCCTGTTCCACGCCATCAGGGCGGGCATGGACATGGGCATCGTCAACGCCGGCCAGCTCGGCACCTATGACCAGCTCGATCCCGAATTGCGCGAGCTGTGCGAGGACGTGGTCCTCAACCGCCGCCCCGACGCCACCGAGCGGCTGCTGGACGCTGCTCCCCGCTTCAAGGGCGACGGATCGCAGGGCGCGAACCTGAAGGACCTCGCCTGGCGGCAACTGCCGGTCGAGAAGCGGCTGGAGCATGCGCTGGTTCACGGCATCACCGAGTTCATCGAGGTGGACACCGAGGAGGCGCGCCAGAAGGCGGAGCGGCCGCTCCACGTCATCGAGGGCCCGCTGATGGCCGGCATGAACGTGGTGGGCGACCTGTTCGGGTCGGGCAAGATGTTCCTGCCGCAGGTGGTGAAGTCGGCGCGCGTGATGAAGCAGGCCGTGGCCTATCTCATGCCCTTCATGGAGAAGGAGAAGGAAGAAGCCGGGCTGACCCGCTCCAGCGCCGCCGGCAAGGTGCTGATGGCGACGGTCAAGGGCGACGTCCACGATATCGGCAAGAACATCGTCGGCGTCGTTCTCCAGTGCAACAACTACGAGGTGATCGACCTCGGCGTCATGGTGCCCGCGCAGAAGATCCTCGACGTGGCCCGCCAGGAGAAGGTCGATATCATCGGCCTTTCGGGCCTGATCACGCCCTCGCTCGACGAGATGGTGCATGTCGCCTCCGAGATGGAGCGCGAGGGCTTCGACATCCCGCTCCTGATCGGCGGAGCGACCACCAGCCGCGTGCATACGGCGGTGAAGATCCACCCCGCCTACAGCCGCGGACAGGCGGTCTATGTCACCGACGCCAGCCGTGCGGTCGGCGTGGTGTCGAGCCTTCTGTCGAACGACAACAGGGCAGGCTACATCGAGACGCTTCAGGCCGAATACGCCAGGGTGGCGGAGGCGCATCGCCGGGCGGAGGCCGACAAGCTGCGCCTGCCGCTGGCGAAGGCAAGGGCGAACGCTCACGTGATCGATTGGGCGCGTTACACGCCGCCGAAGCCCAGTTTCACGGGCGTGCGCGTGTTCCGCTCCTACGATCTGGCAGAGCTCGCCACTGTCATCGACTGGACGCCCTTCTTCCAGACCTGGGAGCTGAAGGGTCGCTTCCCCGCCATCCTGGAGGACGACAAGCAGGGCGAGGCCGCGCGCCAGCTCTGGGAGGATGCGCAAGCGATGCTCAAGCGTATCATCGATGAGCGCTGGTTCAACCCGAAGGCTGTCATCGGCTTCTGGCCGGCGAACGCGGTCGGGGACGATATCCGCCTGTTCACCGGCGAGAGCCGCAGCGAGACGCTCGCCACCTTCCACGGTCTGCGCCAGCAGCTCGCGAAGCGCGACGGACGGCCGAACCTGTGCCTGTCGGATTTCGTCGCGCCCGTCTCCAGCGGCAAGGCCGACTGGATCGGCGGCTTCGTCGTGACCGCCGGCGCGGAGGAGGAGCGCATCGCCGAACGCTTCGCTCGCGACAACGACGACTACCGGTCGATCATGGTCAAGGCGCTGGCCGATCGCTTCGCGGAGGCGTTCGCCGAGCGGATGCACCAGCGCGTGCGCACCGAGTTCTGGGGTTACGCCCCCGACGAGGCGCTGTCGAACGAGGATCTGATCCTCGAGAACTATCAGGGCATTCGCCCCGCGCCGGGCTATCCGGCACAGCCCGACCACACCGAGAAGAGCACGCTGTTCGCGTTGCTCAACGCGGAGCGCAACACGGGCGTCAGGCTCACCGAGAGCTTCGCCATGTGGCCCGGCTCATCGGTTTCGGGCCTGTATTTCTCGCATCCCGACAGCCACTATTTCGGCGTGGCGAAGGTGGAGCGCGATCAGGTCGAGGACTACGCCGCGCGCAAGGGGCTCAGCATCGCCGAGGTCGAACGCTGGTTGTCGCCGATCCTGAACTACGATCCCGCCATCTACCGGATGCAGGCGGCGGAATGAGCCGGAGCGGTGCGATGCCGCGCGGGATGTGACCCGCGCGATGCGCCTGGGCCCTTGCCAAACCCGCCGTGCTTGACCATTCCCCCGGCATGGCCGCACCGATCCTCCATCTCAGGAATATCCGCCATGGTTTCGGCGGCGCTCCGACGCTCGATGGCGCTGAACTGGCCGTGCTCCCGCGTGATCGCATCGGGCTGGTGGGCCGCAATGGGTCTGGCAAATCGACGCTGCTGCGCATTGCCGCCGGGCTGATCGACCCCGAGCGCGGGGAGATCTTCCGGCAGCCGGGCGTCACGGTGCGCTACCTGCCGCAGGAGCCCGATTTCCGTGGCTTCGCCAGCGTGCGCGCCTATGTCGAGGCTGGTCTGACCGAAGGCGACGATCCCCACCGGGCCGCCCGGCTGATCGCCGATCTCGGCCTGACGGGCGAGGAAGATCCGTCGCGCCTGTCGGGCGGGGAGGGCCGTCGCGCCGCGCTCGCCAGGACCCTGGCGCCGGCCCCGGACCTGATCCTCATGGACGAGCCGACCAACCATCTCGACCTGCCGGCGATCCAGTGGCTGGAGGAGGAGCTGGCCGCCTCAGCCAGCGCGCTGGTGCTGATCAGCCATGATCGCCGCTTCCTCGAGCGGCTGACCCGCGCCACGGTCTGGCTCGACGGCGGCAAGGCGCGGCGGCTCGATCAGGGCTTCGGCGCCTTCGAAGCCTGGCGCGACAGCGTGCTGGAGCAGGAGGAGCTGGAGCGCCACAAGCTCGATCGGCTGATCGCCAGCGAGGAACACTGGCTGCGCCATGGCGTCTCGGCCCGGCGCAAGCGCAACGTCAGGCGCCTCGCCAACCTGCAGGCGTTGCGCGCCGAGGCGAAGGCGCGCCGCAAATCCGATGTCTCGCTGGCCCTTGCCGTGAGCGAGGCGGAGACCGCCGGCAAGCTGGTGATCGAGGCGAAGGACATCACCAAGAGCTATCAGGGCCGCCCCATCGTGCGCCCCTTCTCGATCCGGATCGCGCGTGGCGACCGCGTCGGCATCGTCGGCGCCAACGGCGCAGGCAAGACGACGCTGATCAATCTCCTCACCGGCGTCATCGCGCCCGATACCGGAACGCTAAAGCTGGCCGCGACGGCCGTGCTGGCCTCGCTCGACCAGCGCCGTGACAGCCTCGACCCGACCTGGACGCTGCGCGAGGCGATCACCGATGGCCGCGGCGACTTTCTCGACGTCGCCGGCGAACGCAGGCACGCGATGGGCTATCTGAAGGACTTTCTCTTTACGCCCGAGCAGGCCCGCACGCCGGTTGCGGTGCTGTCGGGCGGCGAACGCGCCCGGCTCATGCTCGCCCGCGCGCTCGCCAAGCCGTCCAACCTGCTCGTGCTGGACGAGCCTACCAACGACCTCGATCTCGAGACCCTCGACCTGCTGCAGGAGATGATCGCCGATTACCACGGCACGGTGATCCTCGTCAGTCACGACCGCGATTTCCTCGACCGGACCGTGACCGCCACGATCTTCGCAGAGGGGGATGGCCGCTTCACCACCTATGCCGGCGGCTACAGCGACATGCTGGCTCAGCGCGGCGAAGGCGTTAAGGCGCGCAAGGTCGAGGCTGCAAAGGCGGCTGCGCCATCGCCGCAGCGGGCCCAGTCGACCGCTGCAACGAGGACGAAGCTCTCCTTCAAGGACAAGCACGCGCTGGAGACGCTGCCTGCGCTGATCGACAAGCTCTCCGCCGACATCGCCACGCTGAATGCCGTGCTGGCCGAGGAGGGGCTGTTCGAGAGGAACCCCGCCCGCTTCAACAAGGCCATGGAGGCTCTGGCCTTGACGCAGGCCCGGCTCGCCGAAAGCGAGGAGGAATGGCTGCGCCTCGAAATGCTGCGCGAGGAAGCGGAAGGCCAGGGCGGGCTGCGGCCCGGTTGATCTTGCAGGCCTGCCCCGTTACCGCAGCCGACATGACAGCCGCCGATCCGCTCGCCGCCCGCCTCGCCATGCTCATGCCCGATCTGCGCGGGCGCCTGCTGTCCGAAGAGCCGCTCGGGCCATTGACGTGGTTTCGC
This sequence comes from uncultured Allobosea sp., assembly GCA_964508635.1. Classification (GTDB taxonomy): domain Bacteria; phylum Pseudomonadota; class Alphaproteobacteria; order Rhizobiales; family Beijerinckiaceae; genus Allobosea. The sequence continues at coordinate 14,690 of CAZDUL010000023.1, forward strand.
GTCGGCGGCCCGGCCGAGGCGCTGTTCACGCCCGCCGACGAAGCCGATCTCGCCCATGCGCTCGCCCGCATTCCAGCCGATGTTGCGGTGAGCGTTCTCGGCGTCGGCTCCAACACCATCGTGCGCGATGGCGGCGTGCGCGGCGTTGTGATCCGGCTGTCGCCTCGCGGCTTCGGGCAGGTGACGGTTGATGGGAGCGACGTGCTTGCCGGTGCAGCCGCGCTCGACAAGCGCGTGGCGGAGGCGGCAGCCGACGCTGGCCTCGGCGGACTCGAGTTCCTGTTCGGCATCCCCGGCACGATCGGCGGCGCCGTGACCATGAACGCCGGCGCCAATGGCGGCGAGACCAAGGACGTGCTCGTCGAGGTCAGGGGCGTGACGCGCAGCGGCGAGATCGTGACGCTGACCAACGCTGAACTGGGCTTTGGCTATCGCACCTCCAGTCTTCCGACGGGTTTCGTCGTCACGCAGGCCCGGCTGAGGGGCGTGCCGGAGCCGGCACAGCTGATCCGCGAACGCATGGCCGCCGTCCGGCATCATCGCGAGACGGCGCAGCCGATCCGCGCCAAGACGGGCGGCTCGACCTTCAAGAACCCGCCGGGGCATTCGGCCTGGAAGCTGATCGACGCGGCCGGGTGCAGGGGCCTGAGGATCGGTGGCGCGCAGGTGAGCGAGATGCACTGCAACTTCCTGATCAACACCGGCGACGCCACCGCCGCCGATGTCGAGGCGCTGGGCGAGGAGGTGCGCCGCCGCGTGCTGGCGCACAGCGGCATCTCGCTTCAGTGGGAGATCAAGCGAATCGGCGACCCGCTGTGATCGCGGATCGCCGCTTACAAGGGCGGCGCTCGGGGCGCCACGTTCAGTCGTAGGCCCGGGTCAGCTTGCGGTCGCCTTACGGCGGGTGAGCATCCCGATCGCGGCGAGGATCAGGGCGAGGGCGGCGAACCACCACAGATCGCCGATCCCGGTCATGTCCGGCAGGCGCGCCTTGCCCAGCGCCCAGACATTCAGGATGTTCGCCTGCACCCAGCCGTAGCTGAGCCCGTAGAGCACGCCGCCGACCACCATCCCGATGGCGCCGACAAGCGCATGGATCGAGCCGGTGCCGATGGCCGCGAGCCCGGTGCCAGGGCAGTAGCCATAGACCGCCATGCCGATGCCGAACAGCGCACCGCCGATGATCACGCCCAGCATCGTCGCGTCCTTGATGTGGTAGGACGCCATGCCTGCGGCCTTGAGGGCGAACACGCCGACACCGCCCACGAGGATGGCGGTCAGCATGATCTTGAGCACGCGGAAGTCGCGCAGGCGCAGCTGGTCCACGATGACGTCATAGCTGGTCACCCGGCCGCGGTGCAGCAGGAAGCCGAAGACGGCGCCGAAGAACACAGCGGCGACGAGGGCAGCCGTGCCGGTAAGGGGGAAAGACATCAAAGCCTCCTTCGATCAGGCGCGACGATACATGAGCCAGGCCGTCAGGATCCCGGCGGGGAACATGGCGGCCATGAATGTCCAGCTCGACAGGGCGAGCTGCAATCCGCCCGAGATGCCGTGCCCGGATGTGCAGCCATTGGCGAGGCGGGCGCCATACATGGCGATCACGCCGCCGATGAAGGCCACGACGAGGCGCTTGCCCGGCGTGTCGCCGAAGCGCTCCTTCCAGACCGGCGGAACCACCTCGAACCGGAAGCTGCGGCTCATGATGGCCGAGATGAAGGCACCGAGCATCGTCCCGATCAGGAACAGCGTGCCGTAGTCGAGCTTCAGCGGATTGCGGATCCAGTAGGGGTTCTTCGCCACTGTCTCGGCACCGATGATGGGCGCGACCGCCCCTCCGGAAACCTGCGACAGGGAGGTCGTGACGCCGATCGGCGTGTTGACGATGGCAAAGACGGCGATCGACAACAGGCCGATGCCGATGCCCGCGGCATAGGGCGACCAGCTTCCGTCGCCGGTTCCGGCGCGGACGTCATCAGCTGTTCGGCCCGCGGTAGCGGGGGCGCCGGTGCTCGTGATTGCGCTCATTGTTGTGTCCCTCCGTGATGGGCCGTTGGCGTCTGTCGTGCGCGCCGTCAGGACTTCGGCTTGTCGACGGCGCAGGTATTGACGCCGATCAGCGTATAGGCCGGGCACCAGCGCAGCAGCGCTGTGGCGAGGGGCACGATGCCGATGAAGCCGACCCACGCGTAGGCCGAGCCGGAAAAGAGCGCGAAGGCGAGCAGCGCCACGCCGGCGATGATCCGCACGATCCGATCGATGGACCCGACATTCGTTGTCATGACAGACTCTCCTTGCCCGATGGGACTGTCATCGAAACGGACGTCCGCTCGACCGCCCCATCATATTCATACAATATTATATAAACATGCGAAGCGGTTGGACAAGTCCCGCTGCCGGGCCGTGGGGACAGTCTGCGCCGCGGCGGGCCTTCGGCGCCGCGATTGCTTCCACAGCATGCGACCCGGCCCGATCCATGTGCCCGCAACGCGGTGGCGCCGTCATGGTTAACCACTCCCTAACGTCTGGCGCGCGACAGTACTGCGCAGGAAGCTGCGGCTCGTGGGATTCGAAGGCGCGTGATGACGAAGCATGTTGCGGTTCTGATGGGCGGTTGGTCGGCGGAGCGCGAGGTTTCGCTGAAGTCCGGCCGCGCGATCGCGCGCGCCGCGGAAGAGGCGGGTTTCAAGGTGACCCCGGTCGATGTCGGCCGCGACATCGCCGAGGTGCTTGCGCGGCTGAAGCCCGACGTGGCGCTCAACTGCCTGCACGGGCCCTGGGGCGAGGATGGCTGCATTCAGGGACTGCTCGAGATTCTCGGTATTCCCTATACCCACTCCGGCGTGCTGGCCTCGGCGCTTGCCATGCACAAGGCGCGGGCCAAGGCTGTGGTGGCCGCCGCGGGTATAGCCGTGCCGGACGGGATCGTGGTCAGCCGCTTCGAGGCGGCACGACGTCATGTGATGGCTCCGCCCTATGTGATCAAGCCGGTGGCGGATGGCTCCTCCATCGGCGTCTTCATCGTCAAGGAAGGCCGGACCCATCCTCCTCAGGAGCTGCTCGCTCCCGATTGGCGTTGCGGCGACATGATGCTGGCGGAGGCGTTCATTCCGGGTCGCGAGCTGACCTGCGGCGTGATCGGCGATCGCGCCCTCGGCGTGATCGAGATCCGCGCCGCCACGGGGGAGTTCTACGACTACGATGCGAAGTATTCCGCGGGAGGGTCGATCCACATCCTGCCGGCCCCGCTTAAACCGAAAATTTACCAGCAGGTTCAAGAGTGGGCGTTAACGGCGCATCAAGCAATCGGCTGTCGGGGCGTAAGCCGGTCTGATTTCCGCTACGACGAGGCGAATGATCGCCTTGTCTGGTTGGAAGTGAACACCCAGCCCGGCATGACCCCGACATCCCTGGTGCCCGAGTTGGCAGCCCATGCAGGGCTTTCGTTTGGCGAGTTGGTGCGATGGATGGTGGCGGACGCCTCCTGCAATCGGTGACTGCGGCACTCTTCGGCGTGCGCCAGCCGCGGTCGCGCCCGGGTGCAATCGATGTGCCGCTGTTGATGGGGGAGCGGTCGGGGCGTGCACGCCTGTGGCCGTTCGGTCGTCGCGCCTCGGTCGCGCTGCCATTGCATGAGCGCGTGCCGAATCGGCTTGGCCTTGTCCTGACCGCATCGGCCTTCGCTCTGATCGCGGGTTTCGGCGTCGTGGCCGGCGGCCATCTCGACCGCTTTCGCGCCGAGCACGGCGACCTGCACCACGTCGCCGCACGCCTCGTCGGTCTCGGCGTGGATCGCGTCACGATTTCCGGGCTTCGGGAGCTCCATGAGCGCGAGGTTCTGGAGACGGCGGGCATCAACCCGCGCGGGTCGCTTGCCTTCTTCGATGTCGGAGCCGCGCGTCGCGCGCTGTCCGCCCACCCGCTGGTGGCGGATGTCTCGATCCGCAAGCTGTATCCCGGCGAGATCACCATCCAGCTCACGGAGCGCGAGCCCTTCGCGCTCTGGCAGCTCGACGGCGAAATCTCGATCATCGCAGCCGACGGGACCGTGATCGACCGCATGCGTGACGGACGCTTCGCGCATCTGCCCCTGGTCGTGGGTCCGGAGGCCAACAAGCACGCCCGCGCCTATGTCGATCTGCTGCAGGACGCCGGTGCGTTGCGCGGCCGTATCCGCGGCGCAACGCTCGTGTCGGGCCGCCGTTGGACGCTGAAGCTCGACAACGGCCTTGACGTGCGCCTGCCGGAGACGGGTGCCGACGAGGCGATGCGCCGCCTGGAGCGCCTTGCGCGCGAGCAGAAGCTGCTCGAGCGCGACATCATCGCCGTGGACCTGCGCCAGCCCGACAGGGTGACGCTGCGCCTGACGGAGGAGGCTGCCGCAGCCCGCGCCGAGATGCTGAAGAACCGTCCCAAGCCCCGGGGAGGCGCGGCATGAGCCTGTTCTCCCAGGGACTGACCCCGCGCCTGCGCCCCCTCTCCACCCGCAGGAGCGCCACCCTCTCGGTGCTCGATGTCGGGACCAGCAAGGTCGTCTGCCTGATCGCCGAGCTTCAGCCGACCGAGCCCGGCGAGCGGCTCAAGGGGCGCACCCATCTGTGCCGGATCATTGGCATCGGGCATCAACGCTCGCAGGGCCTCAAGGGCGGCGTGGTGGTGGATCTGGAAGCGGCCGAGCGTTCGATCCGTCAGGCCGTGGATGCGGCCGAGCGCATGGCCAAGGTCGAGGTGCAGTCCGTCATCGTGTCGCAGACGGGCGGGCGTCTCGGCTCGCAGAGCTTTGCAGCGAGCGTTGACCTGAGGCTTGGCTCCGTCGCCGATCAGGACGTCAGGCGCGTTCTGGCCGCCGCCGCCTCGCACAGCGTCCGCCCCGGCCGCGCCGTGCTGCATGCACTTCCGACCGGTTATGCCCTGGACGGCCAGCCCGGTGTGACCGATCCCCGTGGTCTGATGGGGCGCACCCTCGCGGTCGACATGCATGTTGTGACCGGCGAGGGGGCCGCCTCCCGCAACCTCATGCTCGCGGTCGAGCGCTGCAACCTCAGCGTCGAGGCGGTGGTTGCGACGCCCTACGCATCGGGCCTCTCGACGCTGGTGGACGATGAGGCCGAAATGGGTGTCGTGCTCGTCGATCTGGGCGGCGGCACCACGTCGATCGGCGTGTTTGCCCAAGGTCATCTGATGCATGTCGATGGCGTCGCGGTCGGCGGCCATCACATCACGATGGATCTGGCGCGCGGGCTGTCGACACGGGTCTTTGCGGCCGAGCGCATCAAGACCCTGTATGGCGCCGCGATCCCCGCAGCCTCCGATGATCGCGACATGATCGCGATCCCGTCCGTCGACGATGACGACCGCGAGCAGGCCCATCACGTGCCACGCTCGCATCTGGTGCGGATCATTCGCCCGCGCGTCGAGGAAATCCTCGAACTGGTGCGCGACCGTCTGAAGAACGCCGGTTTCGCCGGCGAAGCGGGTCGTCGCGTCGTGCTGACGGGCGGTGCCTGCCAGCTGACGGGACTGCCGGAGCTTGCCCGCTGCGTGCTGGGCGGGCAGGTCCGCATTGGCCGCCCGCTGGGCGTGAAGGGGCTGCCCGAGGCCGCGAAGGGGCCGCCTTTTGCGGGCGCGGTCGGCCTGCTGATCTATCCGCAGGTGGCGCATATCGAGCACTTCGAGCCGCGCGCAGGCACGGGTTTCCTGGCGACCGGAACCGACGGGGGCTACCTCTCTCGGGTCGGTCGCTGGCTCAGGGAGAGCTTCTGAGCAAGCTCCTCAGAAATGGCCGGAGCCGCGTGGCGGCGGCGCCGGTCCCGAACGAATGGTGAGGCCGACACCCTGTGGCGGCGGGCCGGCCTCATCCGCTGGAACCAAACTGACGCTTGCCGGCGTCGCTAACGTGGAAGAGGCACGTGAGACCATGCCGATGAATCTGCAAGCGCCCGACATCCGGGAACTCAAGCCCCGCATCACCGTGTTCGGCGTGGGCGGCGGCGGCGGCAACGCTGTCAACAACATGATCGATGCTGGCCTGAACGGCGTCGAGTTCGTGGTGGCCAACACCGATGCGCAGGCGCTGGCCATGAGCCGCGCCCAGCGCATCATCCAGATGGGTCTGCAGGTGACCGAAGGCCTGGGTGCCGGTTCGCAGCCCGAGGTCGGCCGCGCAGCCGCCGAGGAGGTGATCGACGAGATCCGCGATCATCTGGCCGGCGCGCACATGGTGTTCATCACCGCAGGCATGGGCGGCGGCACCGGCACCGGCGCGGCTCCCGTCGTGGCCCGCGCCGCGCGCGACCTCGGCATCCTCACCGTCGGCGTCGTGACCAAGCCCTTCCAGTTCGAGGGCTCGCGCCGTCTGCGCATGGCGGAGGCCGGAATCGCTGAGCTTCAGCAGTCGGTCGACACCCTCATCGTCATCCCGAACCAGAACCTGTTCCGCATCGCCAACGAGAACACCGGTTTCGCCGACGCCTTCGGCATGGCCGATCAGGTGCTGTATTCCGGCGTCGCCTGCATCACCGATCTCATGGTCAAGCCCGGCCTGATCAACCTCGATTTCGCCGACGTGCGCGCCGTGATGCGCGGCATGGGCAAGGCGATGATGGGCACGGGCGAGGCCTCGGGCGAGAAGCGCGCCGAGGCAGCCGCCAGCGCCGCGATCTCCAATCCGCTTCTCGACGAAACCTCGATGAAGGGCGCGCGCGGCCTGCTGATTTCGATTACCGGCGGGCGCGACATGAAGCTCTACGAGGTCGACGAGGCGGCGACCCGCATCCGCGAGCAGGTCGACGAGGACGCCAACATCATCGTCGGCGCGACCTTCGACGAGAGCATGGAAGGCGTGATGCGCGTCTCGGTCGTCGCCACCGGCATCGATCAGGCCGCGATCCAGCAGCAGTCGGAGGTGGCCGCCATCGACCGCCGCATCGCCGAGGTGGCGGAACGGCTGAAGGCCGAGGCCCGCCTGAAGGCGCAGGCGCAGGCCGCGGCGCCGACCTTCCGCTCCATGTCGACCGCCCCCATGGCCCCGGCGCCTGCGCCGCAACCGGCGCCGATCGAGGCTCCGGCCCCGGTTGCGGCGGTCGCGCCTGTCGCCCCGGTCCCGGTCCAGCCGACCATCGTCGCCGAGACGGTTCGTCTCGAACCCGCGCAGCCGCGCGTGATCCTGACGGCCGAGCCGCCGCCCTCGGAAACGAACGCCTCGACCGCGCCCGAGCCGGCCTATCTCGAGCCCGCGTTCATCCCGCCGCAGGCCGAGCGCATCAAGCCGGCCCGCATGCCGCGCGTCGAGGAACTGCCGCTTCCGGCGCAGAACCAGCTGGCCGCGCGTTCGGTTCCGGCGCAGCCGGCGGCTCCGTCGGCCGAGACCAGGCGCATGTCCCTGATGCAGCGGCTCGCGTCGGTCGGCTTCGGCCGTCGCGATGAGGGCGAGGACAATGCGTCGGAATCTGCCGAACCCGCGCCGCCCCGCGCCTCCGGGTCTGCACCGTCGCCGGGCCATGCCGAATATATGCGCCGCCCGGCGCAGACCTCTCCGCAACGTCCCGCTCAGGGCCAGCTCGATCCGCGCGGCAGGCCTCAGGCTGCCCGGTCGGTCGAGGACGATCAGCTTGAGATTCCGGCCTTCCTGCGGCGCCAGGCCAACTGATCCGCCGCCTCGAACTAACGATGCGTCAACCATCGCCCGCTGGCGTTCCAGCGGGCCTCCTCAGGTTTAACAACTTATTGATAATTCATGCAAAAAGGACATAGAGGCGGGTGAGAAACCGTTGTTACAGAGCGAAAAAAAGCGTGATTTTGCACGACATCCGCCCATCGCTATTTTCGCACTGCAACGGGCAGTCGAATCGCAGGTTCGTCAGGCCCATGTCGGGTGATGCGTTGTCGGCGCGAGAAGGCTCCTGATGGCCCGGGTCGTCGGCAATCGAAGAGGGACTGCGGGAATGAGTGCCGGACGCCAGACGACCTTGCGCGAACCTGTGCGCATATCCGGATACGGCGTCCACACGGCCAGTCCAGCGTCCATCGTCATTCGTCCTGCCGCGGCCAATCATGGCATCATTTTTCTGCGCAAGGGTCTCGACGCCGAAGTCGAGCGTCGCATCCCGGCCCGTCATGGCAATGTGAGCCTCACCGAGCTGTGCACCGTCCTTGGGGATCCTCGGTTCGGGGCCGTCTCCACCGTGGAGCACGTGATGGCCGCGCTCTACGGCATGGGCGTTGACAACGCGCTGGTCGAGATCGACGGCCCGGAAGTGCCGATCATGGATGGCAGCGCGCGCCCCTTCGCCGAGGCACTGCGTGAAGTGGGCGTTGTCGCCCAGCGTGCGTTGCGGCGGAATGTGCGTGTTCTGAAACCCGTGGTCGTGCGCAGCGGCCGCGCCGTGAGCGAGCTGCTTCCGCACGAGGGCGGTCTGCGCTTTGACGTCACGATTGATTTCGACAGTGGCGTGATCGGTCGTCAGCGCCTTGTCATGGACCTGGATCCGGAGCGTTTTTTCAACGAGGTCGCGGAAGCCCGGACCTTCGGGTTCATGCGCGATGTCGAGCAGCTCTGGAAGAACGGTTTCGCGCTCGGCGCATCGCTCGAGAACACGGTTGCGATCGGCGATGATCGCATCATCAATCCAGAGGGTCTGCGCCGTCCGGATGAGTTCGTCCGCCACAAGATGCTCGACGCGATCGGCGATGTGGCGCTGGCCGGCCTTCCGATCATTGGCCTGTTCCGCTCCTATTGCGGCGGCCATCGCCTCAACATCGCCACGGTGCGCGCCCTGTTCGCCGATCCCGCGAACTTCGAGATCGTCGAGGACGCGGCCGTCGCGCCCGCACGTCACGTGCAGATGGCCGCTGCGGCCTACGCTCCGGCCTGAAGGCGCTTTCCTGTCCGACCGCACATTGATCGACCGGCTCGCCCAACACCTGCGGGAGCCCTTCATCGGGCGCTTGGCGATGGGGTGGCGAATGGGCTACATGGGCGAGATTGATCGGGTCGGGCGGCGCTCGCGCGCCGTGCCCTGCAGGGGATTGTCATTGATGCGTTCGGTTGGTGCGAAGTCCACGGCGATCCGGCTTGCCGCGGCGTTGGCGATGGCGGCCATGGTCGGCGGCTGCGACACGCTGTCGTCGCTCAACCCGTTCGATACGGCGGGCCGCTACAAGCCGGAGCTCCTGCCCGATGTCGCTCCGGAGCAGCTCTACAATCAGGGTCTCGCCCGCCTCGAGCGAGGCGATACCGAAGGCGCGGCCAAGGCCTTCAGCGACATCGATCGCCAGGCGGCGTTCTCGCCCAAGGCGCGCAAGGGGCTGATCATGACTGCCTACGCCCACTACGAGGGGCGTCGCTACGAGGAGGCGATCAGCGCCTCGCGCCGTTTCCTGACGCTGCACCCCGGCGACCCGGATGCGGCCTATGCGCAGTATCTTCTGGCGATGTCGCAATACAACCAGATCCCGGACATCGGCCGCGACCAGGAGCGCACCGAGCGCGCTCTCGTGGCATTTCAGGAACTGATCGACCGCTATCCGCGCTCGGAGTATGTGCAGGACGCACGCGAGCGCATCCTGTTCGCGCGCGATCAGCTCGCCGGCAAGGAAATGAATGTCGGCCGCTTCTATCTCGGCCAGCGCAACTACACCGCCGCGATCAATCGTTTCCGCGAAGTCGTCTCGCGCTACCAGACGACGCGCCATGTGGAGGAGGCGCTGATGCGCCTCGCCGAGGCCTACATGGCGCTCGGCATCACCAACGAGGCGCAGACGGCAGCTGCGGTGCTGGGCCACAATTTCCCGGAGAGCCCGTGGTATCGTGACGCCTACACGCTGCTGCAGAGCGGCGGGCTCGAGCCGCGCGAGGAGCAGAGCTCCTGGATCAGCCGGGCGTTCCGCGGCTTTTCCCGGGTGGTGATCGGCCGCTGAGGCGGTCATGCTGGCGCAACTTAGCATCCGCGACATTGTCCTGATCGACCGTCTCGACCTCGTATTCGAGGCAGGGCTCACGGTGCTGACGGGCGAGACGGGCGCCGGCAAATCCATCCTGCTGGATGCCTTCGCACTGGCGCTGGGCGGGCGCGGCGATGGTTCGCTGGTTCGTCATGGACAGGCGCAGGGGCAGGTGACGGCCGTGTTCGACCTTGCCGTCGATCATCCGGCACGGGAGGCGGCGCGGCTCCATGACCTCGACATCGACGGCGATCTGATCCTGCGCCGTGTGCAGATGGCCGACGGGCGCACCCGCGCCTTCGTCAACGATCAGCCGGTCAGCGTCCAGGCGCTGCGCGCGGTCGCCGGCGCGCTGGTCGAGATCCATGGCCAGCATGACGATCGGGCGCTCGTCGACCCGCAGACGCACCGCGCCATGCTCGATGCCTTCGGCGGGCTTTCGCAGCAGGCCGGGAGGGTTGCGGCGGCTCATCGGCGCTGGCGCGAGGCTGTTGCGGCACGCGACCGTCGCCGCGCCGAGG
>CAZDUL010000024.1:0-10935 GCA_964508635.1 uncultured Allobosea sp.
GGCATCGCCGTCTCGACGATCTTGACCCAGTAGCTGACGCCGACGGGGATCGCCTTGTCGTTGAAGTCATAGGCAGGGTGGTGAAGGCCCGCGGTGTCGCCGTTGCCCATGAAGATGTAGGAGCCCGGCCGCTCCTCCAGCATGGAGGAGAAGTCCTCCGAGCCCATGGTCGGCGGCACGGCGAGGTCGACCTCGGCCTCGCCCGCGACGGCAGCAGCCACCTTCGCGGCGAACGCGGTCTGGTCGGCATGATTGAAGGTGACGGGATAGCCATGCTCGTAGTCGATGGCGTGGCTGCAGGCGAAGGCCTGCGCGACGCCCGCGACGATGTCGTGCAGACGGCGGAAGGCAATCTCCTTCGTCGCCTTCGAGAGGGTGCGGATCGTGCCCTTCAGCTGCACCGTCTGCGGGATCACGTTGTAGGCTTCGCCCGCGTTCACCGCCGTGATCGACAGCACGACCGATTCCAGCGGATCGACATTGCGGGAAGCGATGCTCTGGGCTGCGGTGACGATCTGGGCGGCGCAGACCACCGGATCGATGGTCTCATGCGGCTTGGCGGCGTGGCCGCCGCGCCCCTCCAGCGTGATGCAAAACCGGTCGGCCGCGGCCATTATCGGGCCGGGACGGATCGCGAAGGCGCCGACGGGAAGGCCCGGCATGTTGTGGAGGCCGTAGACCTCCTGGATGCCGAAGCGGTCCATCAGCCCGTCCTTGCACATCTCGCGGCCGCCGCCGCCGCCCTCCTCGGCCGGCTGGAAGATGACGATGGCCGTGCCGTCGAAATCGCGCGTGGCTGCCAGATGCTTGGCGGCGCCGAGCAGCATGGCGGTGTGCCCGTCATGGCCGCAGGCATGCATCTTGCCAGGAACCGTCGAGCTCCATGGCCGGTTGGTCTGTTCGTGGATCGGCAGCGCATCCATGTCGGCGCGCAGGCCGATCACCTTGCCCGAGTCCTGCCTGCGGCCGCGGATGACGCCGACAACGCCGGTGCGCCCGATGCCCGTCACCACCTCGTCGCACCCGAAGGATCGCAGTTTCTGAGCGACGACATCGGCCGTGCGCAGCGTATCGAACAGCAGTTCCGGGTGGCGATGGAAGTCACGCCGCCATTCGGTGATCTCGGCGGTCATGGCGGCGATCGAGGGGTGGATCGTCATGGAGTGCGCGGCCCTTGTGAAGCAGGGATGATGGACGTGCGCGCGAGTATGCCACGGACGCGGCCCTCGCCAAGCGCTCCGACACGGCGGGTTGCGTGATCCTCCATGCGCGACGCGCAGGACGATCGCGGCGCTGACACCGCATCGATGGCGGCAGAAGAGCGCTGGACGCCGGCCCCGGCGCGGTGGTTAACTGCACCCAAGCCGGCAACGCAAAGCGCCGGCGCGGTTCTTTCAGAGGGGCCGATCTCTCACGTCGATCAAAGGAGACACGTCGACAATGCAGTTCTCGCGACGATTCATCGCGTCCGCAGCGGCCGCGGCGCTCGCCGCCGGCCTCGGCCTCGCCGCCGCGCCGGCTTCCGCGCAACAGACACTGCGCTGGGCCTTTCAGGGCAACCTGAACACGCTCGACCCCTACGGCATCAACGAGACGACCACGCTCGGCCTGCAGGGCAATGTCTATGAAGGCCTGACCAAGCGCGACAAGGACCTGAAGATCATTCCCGGCCTCGCCGAGCGCTGGGAGGTGCTGGACGGCGCGAAGCGCTGGCGCTTCCATCTGCGCAAGGGCGTGAAATTCCACAACGGCAATGATTTCAACGCCGATGACGTGATCTTCTCGATGCAGCGCGTCATGGCGAACAACTCGCAGCTGTCGAGCCGCATCCCGCCCGGCACGACCGCGCAGAAGATCGACGACCACACCGTCGACTTCATCCTGACGGCGCCGAACCCGATCCTGCACTATTCGTGGGATACCTGGTACATCATGGACAAGGAGTGGACGGAGGCGAACAACGCCCAGATCCCGCCCGCTCCGCAGGCGACCACACCCGGATTCGCGACGCTCAACACGAATGGCACGGGCCCGTTCAAGGTGACAGAACATCAGCTCGGCGTGCGCACGGTGTTCGAGAAGAACCCGAACTGGTGGGGCACGGTCGAGCACAATCTCGACCGGGTGATCTTCACGCCGATCACCTCCGCGCCCACCCGCGTCGCCGCTCTTCTGTCGGGCGAGGTGGACGTGATCGACCCGGTTCCGCTGCAGGACGTGCCGCGCATCAACCAGAGCGCCAACGCCCGGGTGCTGGAAGGGCCGGAGGTCCGCACGATCTATCTCGGCTTCGACCAGATGCGCGACGAGTTGACGGCCTCGTCGGTGAAGGGCAAGAACCCGTTCAAGGACAAGCGTGTGCGTCAGGCCTTCTACCAGGCCATCGACATCGAGGCGATCCGCCGGCAGGTGATGCGCGGGGCGGCCACGCCGGCCTCCTCGCTGATCTCGCCGCTGTATTTCCCGCCGATCACACAGATCAACCGTCTGCCCTTCGATATCGCCGCAGCGAACCGGCTGCTCGACGAGGCCGGTTATCCGCGTCAGGGCGGCGCAAACGGCATCCGCTTCGAGGTCGATCTCGACTGCCCGAACGACCGGTACGTCAATGACGGCCCGATCTGCCAGGCTGTGACGGCGATGCTCGCCCGCGTCGGCGTCAAGGTCAACCTGCAGGCGGTGCCGCGCGCGCAGTTCTTCGCCAAGGTCAATTCGCCGGTCTACAATACGCCATTCTACCTGCTCGGCTGGACGCCTGGCACAGGCGACGCCCACAACGTGCTGAACGACCTGATGCACTGCCGCAAGCCCGACGGCTCCGGCGGGCGCGGACAGTTCAACAACGGCGGCTACTGCAACCCGAAGGTCGACGACCTGACAGCCAGGGTGCTCGTGGAAAGCGACCCCGCCAAGCGCGACGCCATGATCCTCGAGGCGTTCAAGATCCTGCACGAGGATGTCGGCTACATCCCGCTGCACCAGCAGGCGCTGGCATGGGGCGTGGCGCGGAATGTCGAACTGACCCAGCGCGCCGACAACCAGCCGCTGTTCTACTGGGTGCAGAAGAAATGAGATGCAGGGCGGCGCCCTTGGCCTTGCCCTTGCTTTGAACCGACAGCTGAACCACGCGGGCGGCGGCAAACGGACCGTCGCCGCCCGTCGGACTTTTCCCGACAGGAAAGACGGTTTCGATGCTGGCCTTCATCCTGCGGCGCATCGGTCAGGCGCTGATCGTGCTGCTCACCGTCGCGCTGATCTCGTTCACGCTGTTCCGCTTCGTCGGCGATCCGACCCAGCAGATGACCAGTCAGGACACCTCTCTGGAGGAGCGGCTGAAGCTGCGCGCCGAGCTTGGGCTGGATGATCCGTTCATCGTCCAGTTCGGGCGCTTCGTCGGCAATGCCGTGCGCTTCGACTTCGGGACGAGCTACCAGAGCAAGCAGCCCGTGGCGAAGCTGATCGGGGAACGTTTCCCGGCAACCATCGAGCTGGCGCTGGTCTCGGCGCTGTTCGCGCTCATTGCTGGCATCCCCATGGGGGTCTACACAGGCCTCAGACCGAACGCGTGGCTGGCGCGGTTGTTCCAGACCGTGTCGCTGATCGGTGTTTCGCTCCCCACCTTCCTGATCGGCATCCTGCTGATCTTCACCTTCTCGGTCTCGCTCGGGCTGCTGCCCTCGTTCGGGCGGCAGGGCGTGGTGCAGATCGGCGCCTGGAGCACGAGCTTCCTCACCATCGATGGCTGGCGCTCCATCATCCTGCCTGCGGTGACGCTCGGGCTCTTCCAGATGACCCTGATCATGCGGCTGGTCCGCTCCGAGATGATGGAGGTTCTGCGCACGGACTACATCAAGTTCGCGCGGGCGCGCGGGCTGAAGCCCCGCGCCGTGCATTTCCGCCACGCGCTGAGGAACACGCTGATCCCGGTCATCACCATCACCGGCCTGCAGCTTGGCTCGATCATCGCCTTCGCCATCATCACCGAGACGGTGTTCCAGTGGCCGGGCATGGGGCTGATGTTCCTGCAGGCCGTGCAGACCGTCGATATCCCGATCATGGCCGCTTACCTGCTGCTGGTGGCGACGCTGTTCGTCATCATCAACCTCGTCGTCGACCTGCTTTATGTCACCGTCGACCCGCGCATCCGGATCGCGGGCAAGGCGGCGTGAGGCCAGAAGACGATGCAGGTCACGCCTGACGACCCCCGATCCGCCACGCATTCCCTCCACAACACCATGGCTTCGCCCTCAATCCTCGCGAAATGGCGCGAGTCCGACCTCTGGCACTCGTTCACCCGCTCGTGGATCACCATGCTGGCGGCAGCGGCGACCCTGGTTCTGGTGTTCGTGGCAGCTTTCGCGCCCTGGGTTGCGCCGAACGACCCGTTCAACCTCGAGACGATCAGCCTGCTCGACGGCTCCAAGCCGCCGATGTGGAGCGCCGACGGCGACCCGCGCTTCCCGCTCGGCACAGACAGCCAGGGGCGTTGCGTGCTCTCGGCGATCTTCTACGGCCTTCGCATTTCGCTCATGGTCGGCTTCTTCGGCGTGCTGCTGGCGGCCGGGATCGGCATCGTGCTCGGCCTGATCGCCGGCTATGTCGGCGGCCGCACCGACAGCGTCATCATGCGCGTGGCCGACGTGCAGCTGACCTTTCCAGCCATCCTGATCGCGCTTCTGGTCGACGGCACGATGCGGGCACTGGTCGGCGGCGCCAAATCCGAATCGCTGGTGTTCTGGGTGCTGGTGGTTTCGATCGGGTTGTCGTTCTGGGTGCAATACGCCCGCACCGTGCGCGGCTCGACCATGATCGAACGCAACAAGGAGTATGTGCAGGCGGCACGGCTGATCGGGTTGTCGAGGCCGGTCATCCTGTTCCGCCATGTGCTGCCGAACGTGATGGGCCCGGTGCTGGTCATCGCCACCATCAACATGGCGCTGGCGATCGCCACCGAGGCCACGCTCTCTTTCCTCGGCGTCGGGCTGCCGCCGACCCAGCCATCGCTCGGCACGTTGATCCGCATCGGTTACGAGTTCCTGTTCTCCGGCGAGTGGTGGGTGGTGATCTTCCCGGGCATGACGCTGGCCGGGCTGGTGCTCGCCATCAACCTGCTTGGCGACTGGCTGCGGGACGCGCTGAATCCCAAGCTGCGCTGACCGAACAGGCACATTGCACAGCAGATGGCCAGCCGCTGCTTCGCATTCATCCCGACGCCCCGCGTGACACCGGCTCAGGATCGCTCTAGCTTGAGTGTTCAATCGGCGTGCGCATGGTCGCGGACGCCCTGGGAGGTTCGAAAACAGATGAAACCGTTGTCATCCATCGCTCTGGCCGGACTGCTGATGGGCGCGACCGCGCTGACCGCGATCCCAGCCGACGCCAAGACGCTGCGCTGGGCGCGTTCGCAGGATGCGACCACGCTCGATCCGCATTCCGGCAATACCGGGCCGAACCATGTGATGGCCCACAACATCTACGAGCCGCTGGTGATCCGCGGTTTCGACGGCAAGCTGCAGGGCGCGCTCGCCACCTCCTGGCGGGTTCTGCCGGACGATCCCACCATCTGGGAGTTCAAGCTTCGCCCCAACGTGAAGTTCCATAACGGCAATGCGTTCACCGCGGATGACGTCGTCTTTTCGATGAAGCGCGCCATGATGCCGGCCGCCGACATGAAGTCGCTGCTGGTCTCGGTCGAGGACATCATCAAGGTCGACGACCTGACCGTTCACTTCAAGACCAAGGGTCCCAACCCGCTTCTGGTCAACAACCTGACCAACCTGTTCATCATGGACAAGGAGTGGTCCGAAGCCAACAACGCCGCCACGCCGCAGAACCTGCGCGAGCGCGCCGAGAACGGTGCCACCCGCCAGGCCGTCGGCACCGGCCCGTTCCAGCTTGTCAGCCGCGAGCCGGACGTGCGCACCGTCATGCGCGTGTTCCCCGGCCACTGGGACGCCGCGAACGCCAACCACGGCATCACCGAAATCGTCTATCGCCCCATCCCGGAAGCCGCGACCCGGGTCGCCGCTCTCCTGTCCGGCGAGATCGACTACCTGCAGGACGTGCCGGTGCAGGACATCGCGCGGCTCCAGCAGGCTCAGGGCATCCGCGTCAACGCCGGGCCCGAGAACCGCCCGATCTTCCTCGGCATGAATGTCGGCCTGCCGGAACTGCGCTCGTCCGATGTCAAGGGCAAGAACCCGTTCGCCGACGTGAAGGTGCGCCAGGCGATCTCCACCGCGATCAACCGCGAGGCGATCCAGCGCGTCACCATGCGCGGCCAGTCGACCCCGGTCGGCATCATCGCCACGCCGTTCATCAACGGCTACACCAAGGAACTCGATACCTGGCCGCGCTATGACGTGGCGGCTGCGCGCAAGCTGCTCGCCGATGCCGGCTATCCCAACGGCTTCTCGGTGACGCTGCACTGCACCAACGATCGCTATGTCAACGACGAGGGCATCTGCCAGTCGGTCGTGTCGATGCTGGGCCAGATCGGCATCCGCGTGACGCTGGTCGCGCAGTCCCTGCGCGTGCATTTCCCCGGCGTCCAGAAGGGAGAGTACGACTTCTACCTGCTTGGCTGGGGCATCCCGACCTTCGACAGCCACTACGTCTTCAACGACCTCTACCGCACCAAGACCGCGAGCGCCGGCACCTGGAACGGCACGGGCCTGTCGAACGCCGCGCTCGACGCGCAGATCGACAGCCTCAATTCCGAGATCGACCCGGCTAGGCGCAACGCGACGATCGCGGCGATCTGGAAGTGGATCAAGGAGAACGACGTCTACACCCCGATCCACATCCAGTTCATCGCCGGCGCGATGCGCTCCGAGTGGAACATCCCGACCGATGTCGAGAACACCCCGAAGATGCGCTTCCTGAACGCCCGCGGCTCGTGAGACGGCACTGAAAACCCTTCGGCCGGGGCGGGTTGCGGCACCTGCCCCGGCCGATCTCTTGCTGGACCACCCACGTCGCAGACAGCGATGGACACGCCGGACGTCGCCATGCCGCGCCCCGCAACGGACACCCACCGCCCATGCTGGCCTATGTGCTGAGAAGTCTGACACAGGCGACGCTCGTGATGCTGGCCGTGGCCTTCATCGCCTTCGCGATGTTCCGCTATGTCGGCGATCCGGTGGCCTCGATCGTCGGCCAGGACGCCACGCTGCGCGACCGGGAGGAGCTGGCGCAGTCGCTCGGCCTGAACGACCCCTTCCCGATCCAGTTCGCCCGCTTCCTCGGCAACGCCGTGCAGGGCGATTTCGGCGTGTCCTACCGCCAGGGCCGGCCGGTGGCGGACCTGCTGCTGGAGCGGCTCCCCGCCACGCTCGAACTCGCGCTGCTCTCCGCCTTCTTCGCGCTCGTTTTCGGGCTGGCGCTCGGCATCTATGCAGCCCTGAACCGCCGCGGCGTGATCGCCAATCTGGTGATGAGCCTGTCGCTGATCGGGGTGTCGCTGCCAACCTTCCTGATCGGCATCGGGCTGATCTTCCTGTTCGCGGTCAAGCTGCGCTGGCTCCCGTCCTTCGGGCGCGGCGAGGTGGTCGCCTTCGGCTGGTGGACGACGGGTCTGCTCACCGATTCGGGCCGCAAGTCCCTGATCATGCCGGTGATAACGCTCGGCTTCTACCAGCTCACCCTGATCATGCGGCTGGTGCGCGCCGAGATGCTTGAGGTGATGCGCACCGAATACATCAAGTTCGCCCGCGCCCGCGGCCTGTCCGACAGGGCTATCCATTTTCGCCATGCGCTGCGCAACACCATGGTGCCGGTGGTGACGATCACCGGCTTGCAGCTCGGCTCGGTCATCGCCTTCGCCATCGTGACCGAGACGGTTTTCAACTGGCCGGGGCTCGGCGCACTGTTCGTGCGCTCGGTCGAGGTGGTCGACATCCCCGTCATGGCGGCCTACCTGATGTTTGTCGGCCTCGTCTTCGTGGTGGTGAACCTGATCGTCGACCTTATCTATTTCCTGCTCGACCCGCGGCTGCGCGCAGGCGCGGTCGCACCCGCGCGCTGACGGCCATGAACGACATGACCTCGCCGAAGTCTGCGAAGCCGACGCGCCTGACCTTCTCTGAGCGTCTCGCCATCTGGCGCGATTCCGATCTGTGGCTGTCGTTCAAGTCATCGCCGGTGGCGATCGTCTCGGCGCTGGTGACGATCCTTATCTTTCTGGCTGCGGTTCTTGCCGACGTGCTGGCGCCGCAGGATGCGTTCGACCCGTCGCAGCTCAACCTGCTCGACGGATTCACGCACCCAATGGAGCGCGGCGCCGGTTCCGGCATGCTCTTTCTCATGGGTTCGGACGAGCAGGGCCGCGACATCTTCTCGGCGCTGTTCTACGGCACGCGACTCTCGCTGCTGGTCGGTTTTGCCTCCGTGATCTTCTCGATGGTCATGGGCATCGGGCTCGGGCTGGTGGCGGGTTATGTCGGCGGGCGCATCGAAATGGTGATCATGCGCGTGGCGGACATCCAGCTGTCCTTTCCGGCGATCCTGATCGCGCTGCTGATCTTTGGCGTCGCGCGCGGGCTGATCCCGCCGCAGCAATACGAAACCACCGCCGTGATCGTGATCATCGTGGCGATCGGGCTGTCGAACTGGGCGCAATACGCCCGGACCGTGCGCGCCTCGACGCTTGTCGAGCGCAACAAGGAGTATGTGCAGGCGGCGCGGCTGATGGGCATCTCCGGTTTCGGGATCATGGCCCGCCATGTGCTGCCGAACGTGATGGGCCCGGTCCTGGTGATCGCCACGATCAACCTGGCGCTCGCCATCATCGAGGAGGCGACCCTGTCGTTCCTCGGCGTCGGACTGCCGGTGACGCAGCCCTCGCTCGGCACGCTGATCCGCTCCGGGCAGAAGTACCTGCTGTCCGGCGAGTGGTGGATCCTGTTCTTCCCGGCGCTGATGCTCGTCGTCCTTGCCCTGGCGATCAACCTGCTGGGCGACTGGCTGCGCGACGCGCTCAACCCGAAACTGCGGTGATGACACGCATGAGCGACCTCGTTCTCTCCGTCCGCAATCTGGTTGTCGAGTTCGCGACCCGGCGCGGCACATTGCGCGCCATCGACGGCGTGTCCTTCGACATCGCGCGCGGCGAGGTGCTCGGCGTGGTCGGCGAATCGGGCGCGGGCAAGTCCGTGACCGGCGCAGCCATCATCGGACTGATCGAGCCGCCCGGTCGCATTGCCGGCGGGGAGATCCTGCTCAACGGCCGGCGCATCGACAACCTGCCTCCGGACGAGCTGCGCAAGGTGCGCGGTCGCAAGGTGGCGATGATCTTCCAGGACCCTCTGACATCGCTCAACCCGCTGTTCCGGGTCGGCGAGCAGCTGGTCGAGACCATCCGGACGCATCTGCCGATGACCGAGCGGCAGGCCCGTGACCGCGCGGTCGAGCTGCTCGCCGAGGTTGGCATTCCGGCGCCGGAGAAGCGGATCGACGGCTATCCGCACGAGTTCTCGGGCGGCATGCGCCAGCGCGTGGTCATCGCACTGGCGCTCTCGGCGGAGCCGGATTTCATCGTCGCGGACGAACCGACCACCGCGCTCGACGTCTCGGTGCAGGCGCAGATCATCTCGCTGATCAAGAAGCTCGGACGCGAGCGCGGCACGGCGGTGATGCTGGTCACCCACGACATGGGCGTGATCGCCGAGACCGCCGACCGCGTGGCGGTGATGTATGCCGGCAGGGTCGCGGAGATCGGCCCGGTTCGAGATGTGGTGCAGCGTCCGCTGCACCCCTATGCAAGGGGCCTGATGGGCGCGATACCGACCCTTGAGGGGACCGCCGAGCGGCTGGTGCAGATCCCCGGTTCGATGCCGCGGCTCACCAACATTCCGAAGGGATGCGCCTTCAATCCACGTTGCGCGGAGGCGTTCGCGCGGTGCCATATCGAGCGCCCCCTGCCGCTGTCTGTTGGCAGCAGGCTGGTGGCCTGCCATCTCTACGAAGAAGCGGAGGCCAAAGCGTGAGCCCGCGCCCTTATGTCGAGGTGACTGACCTCAGGAAGACCTTCGATGTCTCCAAGCCCTGGCTGAACCGCATGCTGGAGCGCTCGCCGCGCCAGTTCCTCAAGGCGGTGGACGGCGTCTCGTTCGACATCCGCAAGGGCGAGACCTTCGCCCTCGTCGGCGAGTCCGGCTCCGGCAAGTCCACTGTCGCCAAGATGGTGGTCGGCCTGCTGGGCGTCAGCGGCGGTGAAGTCACCATCGACAATGTCTCGATGACGGACCCGGACCAGTCGGCGCAGCGCGCGAAGCTCAGGCGGAAGATGCAGATGATCTTCCAGGACCCTTATGCATCGCTGAACCCGCGCTGGCGCGTCGACCGCATCATCGCCGAGCCGATCCGCGCCTTCAGGGTGATCGAGGGCGAAGCCGCCATCACGCAGCGCGTCGGCGAGCTGCTGACCCTGGTGGGCCTGCATCCCGACGACGGCCGGAAATATCCGCACGAGTTCTCGGGCGGCCAGCGCCAGCGCATCGCGATCGCCAGGGCGCTGGCTTCGAACGCCGAGTTCATCGTCTGCGACGAGCCGACATCGGCGCTCGACGTCTCCGTTCAGGCGCAGATCCTCAACCTGATGCGCGATCTGCAGCAGCAATTCGGGCTGACCTATCTGTTCATATCGCACAATCTCGCCGTCGTGCGGCACATGGCGACGCGAATCGGGGTCATGTATCTCGGCCGCCTCGTGGAGGTGTCGGAGGCGAAGGAGATGTTCCTGCGGCCGCGGCACCCCTACACGCGGATGCTGCTGGACGCCGTGCCGGATCTCGGCATGAGCGGGCGCGCGCGCATCCCGGTGGCGGGGGAAATCCCGAACCCGATCAATCCGCCCTCGGGCTGCACCTTCCATCCACGCTGCCCGTTCGCCGAAGCGCGCTGCCGTGCCGAAGCACCGGCCACGGTCAACGGCGG
>CAZDUL010000025.1:0-7727 GCA_964508635.1 uncultured Allobosea sp.
GCCGGCGCCCAACCGGGCGTCGCATTGACCGGCCATCTCGAACTGGTCACACCATCGTTGTCACGCCTCGGTGCATGGCTGGCATCCGGGTCGCCCATGCTCCTGCCGCTCGGGGCCACAGCGCTGCGCGGGCCTGTGACGATCATGCAGCGGTCCATCGAGCTCAAGGCGGCGCAGGTGACGCTCGGCGCGGACACATTCGAGGGCGCGCTCGACTGGCGGCGTCGCGATGGGCGATGGCGCCTCACCGCTACTCTCGCCGGCCGGAGCCTCGACATGAGTCGCCCGCAGGCCGGCATCCAGACCGACCGGCTGGCGCAACTTGACCTGTCCTCCACGGTGCCGTTGGATATTGACGATCTGTTCGCGCACGACATCGACATCAGGCTGTCATTGCAGCGCGTGCGCCTGCCCGGGCTGACGCTCACGGATGTGGCGGGGCAGGTGATGTCCAGTGCCGAGCGCCTCGATGTCTCGCTGACCAATGCGGTTCTACACCGCGGGAGCCTGAAGGGCCGCGCCACCCTCACCCGGGCTGCGACGGATCAGGGCGGTGTCGAACTGCGACTCGGTCTCAACGCGGATCGGGTCGATGCAGGCGCCTTTTCGGCCGAACTGTTCGATGCGCGGCGCATCACGGGTTCCGCCTTTCTGCAGCACGTGATCGAAACGCGCGGCGCAAGCCCGGCGGAGTTGCTGCAGCGCGCCGGGGGGCGCTTCAGTCTGATCGTGCGCACGGGCGATCTGGCGGGCGTCAACCTCGCCGAGGTGCTGCGCCGCTACGAACGGCAACCGCTTTCGCTCGCGCGCGACTGGCGCGGCGGACGCACGACGTTCGAGCAGCTGGCGCTGACGGGCGCGATCAGGGACGGCGCGCTCGTTCTCGGCGACAGCCAGATCAGCGGCCCCGGCTACGTCCTGCGTCTGGAGGGCGGGCTTACCCTTGCCGACCGGGTCCTGCGGCTCACGGGCCGCTTGCAGGAGCACAACGGCGCTGGGCAAGGCAACGGGCGGCAGGTGCAGGGCAAGGCTGCCGGTCTGGGAGACGGTCAGGCAGCCGCGGCGGCCCCCGCCCTGCCCTTCGTGCTGGAAGGGCCGCTGGCTGAGCCCACGCTGTCGTTCAGCCTGCCATCGCTGCTCGAGCGCTCCGGCGCGCTGGAACTGTTCCAGCGCGCGCGTTGAAGCGGAGCGCCGCCGCCAACGCTCAAGAACCGCCGCGCCGATCGACCACGTCGCGTTTCACCAGCAGCGACGCACCGATGACGACCACGGTCACTACTCCGATCATCACCGACGAGATGGCGTTGATCTCCGGCGTGACCCCGAGACGCGCCTGACCATAGATCCGCATGGGCAGCGTCGTGGCGCCGGGGCCGGAGACGAAGCTGGCGATGACGAGATCTTCGAACGACAGCGTCAGCGCCAGCAGGAAGCCCGCCAGCACCGATGTGCTGATCAACGGCAGCGTCACCTGCACGAAGGCGCCCCAGGGCGTCGAACCGAGATCCTGCGCCGCCTCCTCGAGGCTGCGGTCGAGCGTCACGAGACGGGCCTGCACGACCACCGCCACGAAGCACATGGTGAACGTCGCATGGGCGATCACGATGGTCCAGAAGCCGCGCTCGAAGCCGATAGCCACGAACAAGAGCAGCAGCGACAGCCCGGTGATGATCTCCGGCATCACGATCGGCGCATAGACCATGCCGCCCAGCACGGCGCGGCCGGGAAACGGGCCGATGCGGGTGAGCGACACCGCCGCGAGCGTGCCCAGCGCGGTGGCGATCAGTGCAGACGCCACGCCGATGGCGAGCGTGGTCCACAGTGCCTCCATCAGCGCCTGGTTCTGCCAGAGGCTCGCATACCAGCGTGTCGAGAAGCCGGACCAGACCGTGACAAGCCGTCCGTCGTTGAACGAGAAAACCACAACGATGAGAATCGGAAGGTAGAGGAAGCTGAACAGCAGCGTCAGCACTGTGGCGTCCAGCAGCCGGGTCGACAGTCGGTTCATCGGCGGGTTTCCCAGCGCCGCGCCTCGAGCGCGCGATAGAGCAGGATCGGCGGCATCAGAGCCAGCAGGAGCATAATCGCGAGCGTGGCGGCCAGCGGCCAGTCCCTGTTGGAGAAGAACTCGCTCCACAAGGTTCGCCCGATCATCAACGTGTCTGACCCGCCGAGCAGGTCGGGGATCACGATCTCGCCAACGGACGGGATGAAGACCAGCAATGCGCCGGCGATGGCGCCGGGCAGCGTCAGCGGCAGCGTGACAAGCCAGAAGGTCTGCCAGGGCGGCGCACCGAGATCGCGCGCAGCCTCGATCAGCGACCGGTCGAGCCGCTCGACCGCCGCGTACAGAGGCAGAATCATGAACGGCAGATAGGCGTAGACCAGCCCGAGCACGAGCGCGAAATCCGTGTCCAGCAGCCGCAGCGGCGTGTCGATCAGCCCAAGTCCGATCAGTGCGTTGTTCAGGTAGCCGTCGGCCTTCAGGATGCCGATCCACGCATAGACGCGGATCAGGAAGCTCGTCCAGAATGGCAGGATGACCAGCGCCAGAAGCAACGGCTTCCAACGCGACGAGGCCCGCGCCAGCGCGATCGCGGACGGATAGCCGATGATGAGCAGGATGATGGTTGCCGTCGCCGCCAGCCTCAGCGACGACCACAGCGATCCGATGTAGAGATCATCACCAAGGACCGTCCCGAAATTGTGAAAGCCCAGCGCCGAGACATCCTCGACGAAGCGCTGCCAGCCCGCCGCGAGATCGAACACCGGGCGGTATGGCGGCTGCGCCGTGGCGGCCTCGGACAGCGCCATCTTCGCCACCAGCACGAAGGGCGCGAGGAAGAACAGGCCAAGCCAGAGAAACGGCAGGACCGGCGCAGCCCTCAGCGGCTGGCGCAGCGTTCGGCGCATGGGGCATGGCGTGCTCATGATGTCAGCACCACGGCCGCGTCGGGCGCAAACGACACGGTGACGACATCATCCCAGGTGATCGGGTCCGCAACGCGCCGCTCGGCATTGGCCTGGCTCACCTTCACCGTCTGACCCGTCGCAAGCTTGACCACGAACACCGTCCAGTCGCCGAGATAGGCGATGTCCCAGACCACGCCCTCGGCCCGGTTCGGTCCGGCCTGCAAGCCGGTCGAGGCGCCGCGCGCCAACCGCATCTTCTCGGGCCTCACGGCCACCGTCACAGCCTGCCCGGCTGCAATGGGGCTGGCGGGAGCCTCGGTGGCGAGCCCCTGCGGGAATGCCGGCGATGCGAGGCTCAAGGGATGGGCGCCGCCTCTGTCAGCGCCGACATCGGCAGCGGACGTCTGCGCCACCGCGTCGAACAGGTTGATGTCGCCGACGAAGGCGGCAATGGCGCGGGTCGCCGGCTGCTCGTAGATTTCGGCCGGCGTGCCGATCTGCGTCAGGCGGCCGGCTTCCATCACGCCGATGCGGTCGGCCATGACCATCGCCTCCTCCTGATCGTGTGTCACGATCAGGAAGGTCGCGCCGAGCTCCATCTGCAGGTCCATGAGTTCGAACTGCGTTTCCTCGCGCGTCTTCTTGTCGAGCGCGCCCAGCGGCTCGTCCAGCAGCAGCACGCGCGGCTGACGGGCGAGCGCACGGGCCAGCGCCACGCGCTGACGTTGGCCACCCGAGAGCTGATCGGGCTTGCGCTTGGCGAACCCCTGCAACTGCACCATCGCCAGCAGCTTTTCCACACGCGCCGCGATCTCGCCGCGCGGCATCCCGGCGCGCTTGAGCCCGAAGCCGATGTTGTCGGCGACGCTGAGGTGCGGAAACAGCGCATAGGATTGGAACATCATGTTCACCGGCCGCTCATGCGGCGGCATGTCGGTGATGTCCTCCCCGTCCAGCAGGATCCGGCCCTCATCCGGCTGCTCGAAACCGGCCAGCAGGCGCATCAGCGTGGATTTGCCGCAACCGGAGCCGCCCAGCAGGCAGAACATCTCGCGCGGATAGATGTCGAGGCTCACACCGTCGACAGCAGTGACCGAGCCAAAACGCCGGGTCACCCCCTCGAACCGGATCAGCGGCTTCGCGGCCGGATCGCGCCAGGGCGCGAAACTGCGCCGAACCGCTCCGATGGCTCGCGTCTCACGCGAGACCGCATCGGGAGGGTTGGAAACGTTCTGCGTGGCGACGGGCGGGTTGGATATCACCGACTGGTCTCGCAATCTTGGGCATCGCAAGCTATGCGGCTCGCCCGTGCACAGTCTAGCGGGATCGCCGGCGGTCGCGAGCGGTCAGTCACGCTTTCCGACGAGATGCGATACAAGATCCGATTAAGAACTCATGAAGATGGTCATGCACAGAACGCATGACGGACATTGGGCAATGGGTCTGGCGCGCGTCGAGCGCAACGCCTAATTCGTTCGTGTTGCAGCGCAGCATGTCGGGTTCGACATTGCGTGCGCGCCCCGTGTTTCTGGAGAAGACCCATGTTCCTCGCCTCCCTGATCGGGCGCATCCGCGCCTATTTCCGCTACCGCGAGACGGTTCGCGAGCTCTCCCAGCTCACCGACCGCGAACTCGACGATCTCGGCATCTCCCGCGGCGAGATCGTCGCCGTCGCCCACCGCGCCGCGATGGTCTGACGCCTCCGCGGCACAAGCGCGGTCAAGGCCCGTTGCCGTGCGGGCCTTTTTTCATGCGGGCACCGAGGGCGCGGTCGCCGGCGTGCCGCGTGCTCAGGCAGGCAAGATTGTCCGACCCTGCGTGTTTCCAAGCGGCGCGCGATCTGGTTAATCCCTCGCGGCATGGATCACGTCATTCCCGACCCTGCAGCCCGGAAGGCCGTCGCCGACGAACACTTCGAGCGCACCGCGACGCTGAAATCCGACGTGTTTTCGACCATCGACCGCGGTGTCTGGCATGGCCCCGACGGACCGCAGGCAGCCATCCGGCGTGACCTCACCACGGCGCGCTGGTGGGCGAAGCCGCTGGCCTGGCATTTCGGCTGGCGCGAGCGCCGCGCGCTGGAGCGCGTCAAGGGCATCCGCGGCGCGCCGCAGCTGCTGGCGGCGACTGACGGAATCATTATCCGGAGCTTCATCGAGGGCCTGCCGTTCCAGATGGCGCGCCCTCACGGCAACACAGCCCTGTTCCGTGATGCCAAGCGCCTGCTGCGGCAGATGCGCCGCGCTGGCGTCTGCCACAACGATCTCGCCAAGGAGCCGAACTGGCTTGTGACGCCGGAGGGGCTCGCAGCCGTCACCGATTTCCAGCTCGCCTCGGTGCACCCGGGACGCAACGCGCTCTACCGCCTGCTGGCGCATGAGGATCTGCGGCACCTGCTCAAGCACAAGCGCAAATATGCGCCCGACGCGATCACCGCCGGGGAACGGCGCGTGCTGGCGCGCAAGAGCCTGCCGTCGCGGCTATGGCTGATGACGGGCAAGAAGGTCTACAAGCTCATCACCCGCGACATGCTGGGCGTGCGCGATCGCGAGGGCGGCGGCCTGAGGCTACACCGCGAGGCGCCGCGGCTGGAGGCGATCGCGAGCGGGCTGCCCGGCGCGACCGGCGCCGTGATCGTCGGATACCCCTATCGCCGCAAGGGAGTGGGACTCTATGCCTTCGTCGAGGCCGCGAGCCTGAGCGCTTCGGCGGTGAAGGACGCTCTCGCCAAGGCCGACCCGGCCGCCCCGCCCGAACTGATCCAGGTCGTCGCCGCCCTGCCCCGCCGCGACGACGGCGAGCCGATGCGGGATGTTCTGTCACTGATCGCGACCAACCAGATCGACCTGATCGGCCCGCTGCTGGGCAACGACGCCCAGCGCGCGGCCGTTGCGGCGATCATCGAGCACCGGCTCAACGTCACGGACCGGGCACGCGGAGCGTGAGCGAGCAACCTAGCCCAGCTTCACCCCCAGCCGGCCCGCCAGATCGGTGATATACTGCCAAGCGGTTCGGCCCGAGCGGCTGCCGCGGGTCGTCGCCCATTCGAGGGCTTCCCTGCGCAGCGCGTCGGGGGCGATGGGCAGCTCGAAATGGCGAGCATACCCCTCGATCATGTCGAGGTATTCGTCCTGGCTGCACTTGTGGAAGCCGAGCCACAGACCGAACCGATCCGAGAGCGAAACCTTCTCCTCGACCGCCTCGCCCGGATTGATTGCGGTTGCCCGCTCATTGTCGACCATGTCGCGCGGCAGGAGATGGCGCCTGTTCGAGGTAGCGTAGAACACGACATTGTCCGGCCGGCCCTCGACCCCGCCGTCGAGTGCGGCCTTGAGCGACTTGTAGGACGTGTCCTGCGCATCGAAGGACAGATCGTCGCAGAACACGATGACGCGGTGTGGATCAGGGCGCAAGAGGTTCATCAGCTCCGGCAGGCTGTCGATATCCTCGCGGTGGATCTCGATCAGCTTGAGCGGGCGCTCGGCCAGCGCGCGGGCGTTGATGTCGGCATGGATGGCCTTCACCAGCGAGGACTTGCCCATGCCGCGAGCCCCCCAGAGCAGCACGTTGTTGGCCGGCAGGCCGCGCGCGAACCGCTCCGTGTTGTCGGCCAGCAGGTCGCGCACACGGTCCACGCCTTTCAGAAGCATGAGCGCGACGCGGTTGACCTTCGCCACCGGATCGAGCCGTTTCCCCCGCGCATGCCACACATAGGCGTCGGCGCGGGCGAGATCGGCAGCCTTGACGGGCGGCGGACTCGTCCGCTCGAGCGCTTCGGCGATCCGGATCAGCGCAGCGAGGGTGGGGTCGGTGTCGGAACGAAGCGGGTCAGTCATGGCGAGGCAGGCTTGGCTGGCGCTTCTGCCCTGCCACTGCCGGCATGTCAGCGTCAATCGCGCGGATCTGCCCGAAGCGGCGAGGCAGGGCATCAGGAAGCAGGACACGTCCTCGGCGGGCTCCGCCGCGCCGACCCCGCCTGTGTGGGGCAGACGGCGCCAGGGCCGCCGGGATATCCGGGTCCGGGCCCGGCCATGACGGATCGAACCAACCCGGGCCTGTCGTCATCCCCTTGAGTTCCGAGGGCCTGTGGGGCATACCGCGCGTCGACTAGATCGCACCGGCGGCGTCCACCGCGCCGGCCATCCGGCAACGAGCTCCGTCAAACAACGCTCACAAGAGGTGCTGACTGTGATTACGCCTGCTTTCGCGCAGACGCCCGGCGCAGGTGGCGGCGACATCCTGGTGTCGCTCGTCCCGTTCATCCTGATCTTCATCATCATGTGGTTCCTGATCATCCGCCCGCAGCAGAAGCGGATGAAGGAGCACCGCGAGATGATCTCCAATGTGCGCCGGGGCGACACGATCGTGACCGCCGGCGGTCTCGTCGCCAAGGTGACGAAGGTCGTCGACGACGCCGAGGTCGAGGCCGAAATCGCCGAAAACACGCGCGTTCGCATCGTGCGCAACATGATTCAGGACGTGCGGGCCAAGGGCGAACCCGCGAAGGAGCCCGCCAAGTAAGTCCGCGTGGCGAGGTGGCGTTCGACAAAACCTAAACCAGCGACTATCTGCGTGCCGGCAGCCGGCGCACTTGAACCGGCGACAACGGAACCCTGGCGGTGCCGACCGAGCGCGCCGCCACCGAGAAGGCGAACCCTCGCATGATGCGCATCCCGCGCCCCAAGACGCTCCCCATCATCCTCGTGCCGGCGATCGGCGGCCTGCTCGCCATTCCCAGCCTGCTGGGAGACCAGATGCGCCGCAGCGCGCCCGGCCGCCCCCCCCCCTGGGTGCCGCCGGACGCCGGAGCCCCG
>CAZDUL010000026.1:0-7826 GCA_964508635.1 uncultured Allobosea sp.
ATGCCGTGATCCGCGGCGTCGGCCTCGGCCGCATCGCTGCCAGCGGCAGCGCGCCCGGCGCGGTCACTTCCGGCAGCCGGACGCCGGAAGCAGGTCGAGCTGCACCAGATCGACCACCATCCGGAACTCGCGGTAGTCGAGCCTGAGCGCGCGCGTCACACCATTCTCGTAGAGCTCGAAGGAAATCCCGTAAGCCGGCGTGACCTCGCCGGACCCTTGCTTGAAGTAGCTGAGCGTCACCGGCCAGCGGTCCAGCTTCGCCAGCGCGGGATTGCGCGCCGGCTCCTCGAGGCCGGCGCCGTCTCCGCCCGGGATGCGACGGCCGATGATCGCCAGCGTGTCGTAGACCTGCTTGCCGTCGTCCGACCCGTCATAGACCGGCATGTTCAAGGTGGTCTCGCCGCGTTGCGCCGCCCGGATGACGCGCTTCAGGTGCTCGCTCGGGAACACCACCTCCGGCCCGAAGGCAAAACGGTCCGGTCGGGGCAAACGGATCTGCACGCGATAGCCCTCCGCGGTTCGTTCGGCCACGCCGTCCACACGGTCGTCGAGCCGACCGTTGACGGCAGCCTGGGTCTTGAAGCGGAACAGCTTCCCCTCGCCATCCTCGAAATTGCTCGTCCGCACGTCGATCGGACGATTGCCCGTCTCGGCGCTTTGCAACACCGTGACCTGTCGGAACGACAAGGCGTAGCCGTCGCAGGCATCGCCGGTAAAATCGAAGGCGATGCGTCCGGTCGCGCCGTCGATGTTGCGGGCGGGGCGCGAGGTGTCGAGCCTCAGATCATACACCGCGCGATGCGGCGCAAGGATCACCGGTCGAGCCGCCGGCGCCGCGGCCTCGTTCGGCGCAGCGCCTTGCGCCAGCGCGGCCGAAGCGGCAAGCCCGGCCAGCAGCAGGCTGACGGCTGCAAACTGGCGCCGGAAGCGGTCGGCCGCAGGACGGTATCGCATCGGGTGAAACTCCTTTGATGTGCGTCCACCCTAGGGGGGCGGAAGGCCGACCGCAATGCAGCGGTCCGTCCGAACCGTGATGCCGCTCGCGAGCGTCAGTCTCGTCACCTGCCGCCATGCCGGCTTCTGCCGGCATGGCGTATTCCGAACGAACCGTGCCGCGCCGGTCAGCGCCGGCTGATGCGCCGGGCCAGCATGGCACCGAGCAGGCGGCCCGCCGGGCCGCGCACCGTGTTGATGGCCTTGCCGACCGGGTGGCGCGCGAGGACAGCGGGCGCTGCCACCGCCGCGCCCTTGATGATCGCGCGCCCGGCCGCGGCGCGTGTTTCGCGCGAGGTGATCAGCCGCTTGGCGAACCACAGCGCCGCAACGCCCGCGATCCAGAGCAGCCCGACGCCCACCTGGACGACATCGCCTGCGACATCGACGATTCCGCTCGCGCGACCGCCCTGCCCGATCAACCCGCCGGCCGCGCCGGCACCGACCTCCAGAACCGCCTCGCCAACCGCCAGAACCGCGTACAGGATCAGGCACAGCAGCGACCACAACCCGATCAGAACGATCATCTTGAGCCTGAGAAGCCAGCGCATCGGCCAAATACCTCCCTCCATGGCGTCGATGTGGCCCCAGACCTCCAGCCTTCAAGGGGGCAAGGATGGCGCGGGATGACATGTTTTGCAGGCGCTTCGGTGTGCTCCTGCTACGAGGCGGCTCGCCACACACGGTCCGTTCCGCGCATCGGGAAAGGCGCGCTTGCCGCCGCGCCGCACAGCCGCTAACCAGCCCGGCCTGCACCGACCGGAACACGCATCATGTCGAACCCGCACAACCCGCCCGCACCTGCAAAGTTGAAGGCGCGCCTGCCGCGCGGGCTTGTGGATCGCGGCGCAGCCGATGTCGCCGCGACGGACGCGATGCTGGCCACGATCAAGCGCCAGTTCGAGCTGTTCGGTTTCGAGCCCGTCGAGACGCCGCTGATCGAGTATACGGACGCGCTCGGCAAGTTCCTGCCGGACCAGGATCGGCCGAACGAGGGCGTGTTCTCCTTCCAGGACGATGACGAGCAATGGTTGTCGCTGCGCTATGACCTCACCGCGCCGCTTGCCCGCCACGTCGCGGAGCATTTCGAGACGCTGCCCAAGCCCTATCGCAGCTATCGCTGCGGCTATGTCTTCCGCAACGAGAAGCCGGGCCCCGGCCGCTTCCGCCAGTTCATGCAGTTCGACGCGGATATCGTCGGAGCGGCCTCGGTCGCGGCCGATGCCGAGGCCTGCATGCTGATGGCCGACACGTTGGAGGCGGTGGGCATCGGGCGCGGCGACTACGTCATCAAGGTCAACAACCGCAAGGTGCTGGATGGACTTCTCGAATCCATCGGCCTGGGCGGCGACGCGAACGCCGGCCGGCGGCTGGGCGTGCTGCGCGCCATCGACAAGCTCGACAAGTTCGGGCCGGACGGCGTGCGTCTGCTGCTCGGGCCTGGACGCAAGGATGAGAGCGGGGACTTCACGAAGGGCGTCGGCCTCGACGACAAGGCGATCGGGCGCGTGCTCGACCGACTGACATCGGGCGTTGTCGAGGACGCGATGGCGAGCGGGATCGAAGCGCAAGGACTGGAAGAGCTCTCCGCCATCGAGGCGCTCGTCCGGGCCGCCGGCTATGGTCCCGACCGCATCCGCATCGACCCCTCCATCGTCCGCGGCCTCGAATACTACACCGGCCCCGTCTTCGAGGCAGAACTGACCTTCCCCGTGACCAACGAGGATGGCCAGGTGGTGCGCTTCGGCTCGGTCGCCGGCGGCGGGCGCTATGACGGACTGGTCGGCCGCTTCCGCAACGAGCCCGTGCCGGCCACGGGCTTCTCGATCGGCGTGTCGCGCCTGTTCGCGGCGCTGAAGCTGACAGGCTCGCCCATCGTGGCGGGCGCGGGCAGGCATGGGCCCGTCGTCGTCACCGTGATGGACCGGGACCGGATGGCTGACTACCAGCGCATGGTCTCGGCTCTGCGGGCAGCCGGCATCGCCAGCGAGCTTTATCTCGGGCCATCAGGCTTCAACGCCCAGATGAAATATGCCGACCGCCGCCGCTCGCCGTGCGTCGTCATCCAGGGCTCTTCCGAGAGGGAAGCCGGGACGGTGCAGGTGAAGGACCTCATCCTCGGCGCGGAGCTTGCCGCCATGGGCCGCGACGGCAAGGACCGCGAGGACTATCTCGCCCGCCAGAAGGAGGCGCAGTTCGCAGTCCCTGAAGATCAGCTTGTCGCGGCGGTGCGCCAGGTGCTCGCCCGCCACGGCGGTTGACGCAGGCCGCGACCAAGACCGGACAACGAAAAGCCCGGACATTGCTGCCCGGGCCTGTAGTTAGACCGCGGTCGCGGTCGGGAGTAAACTCACATGATACGCGCGTGGATAGCGCGCGGATCACGCATCACTGCGAGTAGTACATCACGAACTCGACCGGATGCGGCGTCATGCGGAAACGGTCAGCCTCACCCTTCTTGAGGTCGATGTAGCTGTCGATGAAGTCATCATTGAAGACTCCGCCGGCCTTGAGGAAGGCGCGGTCCTTGTCGAGCGCCGCGAGCGCCTCGTCGAGCGAGCCGCAGACGGTCGGGATCTTCTTCAGCTCCTTCGGCGGCAGGTCGTAGAGATCCTTGTCCATGGCCGGACCCGGATCGATCTTGTTCAGGATGCCGTCGAGGCCAGCCATCAGCATGGCGGCGAAGGCGAGATAGGGATTTGCCGTCGGGTCGGGGAAGCGGACCTCGACGCGCTTGGCCTTCGGCGAGGTCGTCCACGGGATACGGCAGGAGGCCGAGCGGTTGCGCGAGGAGTAGGCCAGCAGCACCGGCGCCTCGTAGCCCGGGACCAGCCGCTTGTAGGAGTTGGTCGACGGGTTGGTGAAGGCGTTCAGCGCCTTTGCGTGCTTGATGATGCCGCCGATATACCACAGGCACTCCTGGGAAAGGTCGGCATACTTGTTGCCGGCCATCAGCGGCTTGCCGTTCTTCCAGATCGACTGGTGCACGTGCATCCCCGAGCCGTTGTCGCCATAGACCGGCTTTGGCATGAACGTCGCCGACTTGCCGTAGCTCTGCGCCACGTTGTGGATGCAGTACTTGTAGATCTGCATCTGGTCGGCCATCCGCACCAGCGTGTCGAACTTCATGCCGAGCTCGTGCTGGGCGGACGCCACCTCGTGGTGGTGCTTCTCCACCTTGACGCCCATAGAGGCCATGGCAGCAAGCATCTCGCCGCGCATGTCCTGGCAGCTGTCCTGCGGCGGAACCGGGAAGTAGCCGCCCTTGGTCTGGATGCGGTGGCCGAGGTTGCCGCCCTCATACTCCGTCATGCCGTTGGTCGGCAGCTCGACACTGTCCAGCTTGAAGCCCGTGTTGTAGGGGTCAGCCGCAAACTTGACGTCGTCGAAGATGACGAATTCGGCTTCGGGACCGATATACACCGTGTCGCCGATGCCGGTGGATTTCAGATACGCCTCGGCCTTCTTGGCGATGCCGCGGGGGTCGCGGTTGTAGGGCTCGCCCGTGGCAGGCTCGAGGATGTCGCAGACGATCGACATCGTCGGCGCCGAGAAGAACGGGTCCATCGTCGCCGAAGATGGGTCGGGCATCAGCGTCATGTCGGACTCGTTGATCGCCTTCCAGCCGGCGATCGACGAGCCGTCGAACATGATCCCTTCGGAAAAGACATCCTCGTCAACGATCGACACGTCGAAGGTGACGTGCTGCCACTTGCCGCGCGGATCGGTAAAACGGAAGTCGACGTACTTGACGTCGTTGTCCTTGATCGCCTTGAGGACGTCCTTGGCGGTCTTCATCGGTGTTTCCTCAAACACTTGCCGTTGCTGGGGCGGCGCCCGGACGGGCCCCGCGGTGGTGGGTCGGTTGTCGCGGATCAGCCTGCGCGGCGTTGGAACAACGCCGGCGCCGAGCGTCATACCGCATCCGCGCCCGTCTCTCCGGTGCGGATGCGGATCGCTTCCTCAACCGTTGATACAAAAATCTTGCCATCGCCGATGCGGCCGGTCTGGGCAGCGGCCTTGATGGCCTCGACGGCGCGCTCGACCATCTCGTCGTTCAGGACGATCTCGAGCTTCACCTTGGGCAGAAAATCGACGACATATTCGGCGCCGCGATAAAGCTCCGTGTGCCCCTTCTGACGGCCGAAACCCTTGGCCTCGATGACGGTTATTCCCTGCAAGCCGACCTCCTGCAGCGCCTCCTTCACCTCGTCGAGCTTGAAGGGTTTGATGATCGCTTCGATCTTTTTCATGAGAGGACCCAGGATGCTTGGCGCAAGACGGAGCCGTGCTTCTTTTAGCACCAGCGACGGGGCTTGCCAGCAGCACAGACAGTTTCATTGCACAAAACATAGGCTGCTGCTGCATAAATCATAGGCAAATGCCGGAATGTTGCGCGACCACGGCCGGGAAAGCGCCGCCGTTCCGCGGAATCCGGGCCGTTGATCGCAATGGCCGCATGGGATCAGCCGGTCACCTCGAACCAGGTCCACAGCCCGGCGTCGAAGCGCTCCAGAACGGCGGACGAGATCAGCCAACGGCCCGGATTGTCGGCCACGAAGGCGATGCGCAGCGTGCGACCTTCCGGCACCTGCACGGTATCGAGCCAGTAGGGCTCCCAGCCATCGTCGAGCGGATGCAGCAGCCGGAAGCTGTGGCCATGCACATGCAGCACCTGCGTCCAGGCTGTGCGGTTGCTGAGCGCGACCGTTACAGGCCGCCCGCGCGCCACGCTGAACAGGGGCTTGGCCGAAAGCGCGCCAACCGCGCCATTCACGGTCCACGGACGCTGCGGATCGAAGCTGGCGGGATCGAGCTTGCCGCCTGCGTCAGCGCGGACCCCGCCCTCGATCACCATCTCGGCGCGCAGCGAATCCTGCAGCCGGATCATCGGCGGCAGCAGCGGGTTGGGCGAGGGCGGCGCGATGGGCGTCAGCGCGGGACGATTCGCACGCCGCTCCGTCGCCGACAGCAGGAACAGCGGGATGCCGGCCCCGACCTGCGCCACCACGGTGAAAACGGCGGTCGGCTCCTCGGGCACGTCCACGAGCAGGTCGTAGCGCGAGCCCGGCGCCAATGGCAGCGAGGCACGCAACGGCTCGAAGCTGTCCGTGGGCTGACCATCGACCGCGATGACGAAGGGGCGCATCCCATCAAAGCGCAAGCGCATGATCCGGGCATTGCAGGCCGACAGAATGCGCAGCCGGAAGCGCCCGCCCTGCGGCAGCGTGGCACGCTCCGGCGGCGCGCGCCCGTTGACAGTCAGCCAGTTGCCGAGGCGCCCGGCCGCCGCCCGCGACAGGCCGGGCTCGAACGGCGCCAGCGTGTTCTCCTCGGTCAAAAGCCAGTCGTCGACGAGCAGCGTGATGTCGGCATCGGCGACCGGCGGGGAAGCCTCCTCGACGATCACGGCCGCCGCAAGCCCCCGCTCCTGCAGCAGGCCGGAGCGCCCGAGACTGGCGCCGCGCGCCAGGAACACGCCCGCATCGGACGGCGTGAAGCGGTAGACATGGTTCGCCCCCGGCGCGATCGGCTCCTGCGAGAAGCCCGCGACGCCATCCATGTCGGCTGCCACGCGCAACCCGTGCCAGTGCAGGCCAAGCGGCTCGTCCGTGGCGTTGTTGATCGTCAGGGCCACCGGCTGCCCCTGCTTCAGCCTGATCGGCCGGCCTGGCGAGACGCCATCGAAGCCGAGCACGTCGATCTCGGCCGCCGGGTTGGGCCGCAGCCGCGCCTTTGCCGGACCAAGCGTGATCATGCGCGCGACGGCAGACGGTCCGGCCTCGGCCTGCGCCGATGCGGCTGGGCGCGGCTCGTCGGACGCGGGCCGCGCCTGCGCGTCCCGCGCGGCGACAGGCGACAGCGCCGCCCCTGCCGCGAGCAGCAATGCCTCGCGGCGGCTGGGCACGGGGCCGAACGGCGGCAGCGCAACGGAGCGGAATGAACGACGAACCATGGCCAACGCTTGGCACGATCCCTTGGGCAAGCTCAAGCGCTGCGGCGTCGGGGCCCGCGCGGCGCGTTCCCGTCAGGCGGCCGACGCGCGTGCTGACAGAACCGCCTCGTAGGCTTCAAGCGTCCGCCGCACATGGCGCTCGGTGGTGAGCGGGTCGCGCCAGTAGGCGGCGTAGGCGGCCGCGCCCATGCGCACAGCCCGTTCGTCGTCCTTGAGGGCGGCAAGCGCCTGCGCGAGCTGGGATGCGTCGCCGCCATCGACCAGGATTCCGTCCACCCCGTCGCTGATCCAGCTCGCCGGACCCGTGGTGCGCGCCAGGATCACGGGCACGCCGACCGCGCGGGCCTCCGCCACCACGAGGGGGCCGGGCTCGAACCAGATCGAGGGCAGCACGAGCGCGCGCGCCGCGGCGATCTCGTCGAACACCGCATCGGCGGCGACCCAGCCGCGCACCTCGGCATCGGGGTTGATGCGCCGGATGTCGCCGGCCAGCGGTCCATCGCCGACGAACCGTACGGGCATGCAGGCCGCGCGCGCTGCGGCGGCCAGCACATCCGCCGCCTTCTCCTGGGTGAAGCGCCCCAGAAACAGCACATGGCGATTGTCGGCGACCGCGGCGGGCGGACGTCGCGCCGCCTCCATCATGTTCTCGACCGTGACATGGCGCGCATGGGCAGGCAGGAAGCGTTCGGCGAAACGCCGCGCGAAATCCGAGACGTGAATGAAGCTGAGGTCGCGGCAGGACGCGAGCGCCCGGTCCGATCGCCACTGGCGCGCGACGCGAACCAGCTTGTGCGCATAGGAGGCGCGGTCGCAATGCGTTGTCATGCAGGCGGCACGCATCGGCGCCTTGTCGCACGGGCGCCCCTTCTGGAAA